>DQVW01000048.1 GCA_015661555.1 Methanothermococcus okinawensis | reverse complement strand
TTAACCTCCTCAAGGGCACAGTTTAGACAGATATACCTGTTGTTATGTAGATACCTCTCCCCCTCCAGTATGGTGTACCTCCCCTTTACAAGGCAGTAGGGGCATAACTCCACCAACTCATATCTTATGTTTCTACCCTTTAGGAAATCCTCTAACTTCAGGGACTCCTCATCCTTACTTAGGAGTACCTTCTCCGCCTTTCTCAGTATCTCCAATACCTTGGAGGGTTGTATAGGTCTTATATTCCCATCCCTCTCCTCCCTACATCTGTAAAGTTCTACCCTACTACCTACCTCTCTAAGGAGACAGTGATACCTAATGTTGTTTTTAATATCGACGATCTCCACCTCCTGCTTCTGCCTCTTCTTCTTTAACTTTCTCATTATTATCAAGGTCCCACCTACTTATAATCCTGATAACTATAATAGTCATTGTTAAAATAAGTTCAAAGGGGATAATATGGACATCCAAGATCTAAAGTATATAGAGGAACGTCTAGGTAGGAAACCTAACGATGTGGAAATAGGTATGTTTGAAAACCTCTGGAGTGAGCACTGCTCCTACAGGAGTACAAGACATATCCTTAAGTTATTCAGTAAGACCTTGAAGAACACTAAGGATATTGTTGTAGGTCCTGGAGATGATGCCGCTGTGGTAAGGATAGATAGGAGAACTGGTCTATGTGTGGCTCTGGCCATGGAGAGTCACAACCACCCCTCCTATATAGATCCCTACAACGGTGCAGCCACAGGTGTTGGAGGAATAGTTAGGGATGTTATCTCCATGAATGCAAAACCTATTGCACTCCTGGACTCTCTAAGGTTTGGGGATATTGAGGGGGAGATGGGGGATAAGGTTAGATGGCTTGTGGAGGGTGTAGTTAGCGGCATCAGTGACTACGGAAACAGTATAGGGGTACCTACTGTAGGTGGAGAGTGTGAGTTCCACAGCTCCTACAACTACAACAACCTGGTAAATGTAGCCTGTGTAGGCCTTGTAAGGGAGGGGGAGGTTGTAACTGGAAAGGCTAGGGAACCTAATCTCTCCCTTATACTTGTGGGAAGTACTGGGAGGGATGGGATAGGTGGTGCCTCCTTTGCATCTAAGGATCTTACAAGTGAAAGTGAAGAGGAGAGGCCAAGTGTCCAAATTGGAGATCCCTTTGCAGGAAAGTGTCTAATAGATGGTGTTTTGGAGGCCTGTAAAACTGGAAAGGTTAAGGCTATGAAGGATCTAGGAGCTGCAGGTCTCACCTCCGCATGTTCAGAGATGTGTTACGGCGGAGGTGTAGGTGCAGAGATACACCTTGAGAGGGTGATTCTCAGGGAGGAGGGAATGACACCCTACGAGATACTGGTATCGGAATCCCAGGAGAGGATGTTGTTGGCAGTTGAGAGAGGAGGAGAGGAGGAGATAATAGAGATATTCAAGAAGTACGAACTTCCAGCCTCTGTTATAGGGTGGACTACAGATACTGGGAGGCTTGTAGTTAAGATGCACGGTAAGAAGATCGTAGATCTGCCTCTCGATCTACTCTGTGGGGCACCACCTATAAAGAGGAGGGAGAAACCCTGTATATTGGAGGAGTACATAGACAGTAGTAGTGTCAAGATGCCTGAAGACCTTGGGGAGGTACTGTTAAGGCTACTTGGGAGTCCAAATATCACTTCAAAGAGATGGATATATGAAAGATACGACTTCGAGGTACAGCTTAGAACTGTGGTAAGACCTGGGATGGACGCCGCAGTACTGAGACTTATGGAGTGCCCCCCAAAGGCCCTGGCACTTACAACGGACTGTACCCCAACCTTCTGTAAGTTAAACCCCTACGTAGGTAGTGTATACACAGTATGTGAGAGTATTAGAAACCTGGCAACTGTAGGGGCAAGACCTATAGCCATGTTGGACAACTTGAACTTTGGAAACCCAGAGAAACCTGAGAGAATGTACCAACTGAGGAAGTGTGTTGAGGGGCTGGCCAACTGTGCAGAATTTTTTAACATCCCTGTTGTAGGGGGAAATGTAAGCCTCTACAACGAGACTGTAATAGATGGAAAGGAATACCCTATAAATCCCACCCCCACAGTATGCCTGATAGGTATTATAGACAACGTGGAGATGGTACCTCCAATCCAGGGTAAGGTGGAGGAGGGGGATGTTATAGTGATAACAGGTGAGACAAAGGAGGAGATGGGTGGAAGTGAGTACTTCAGGTATATTCACGGCATAGAGAAGGGTGTTGTACCTAGGTGCAACCTGGAGAGGGAGAAGAGGATATACAGTACAGTGGTTGACCTTGTAGGTAAGGGGCTGATAGGTGGGGCAACGGACATCTCAAGGGGAGGTCTAGGTATAGGTATGGCTAAGATGTGCATCTGGAACAGGATAGGCGCAGAGGTTCAACTGGGAGATTACAACAGAAATAGATTAAGGGATGATATACTTCTATTCTCAGAGTCCTCTGGAAGAATACTTTTAACTGTGAAGGAGGAGAATGTGGAGAAGGTCCTCAAAGCTCTAGGTGAGGATGGACATGTTATTGGAAGGGTTGGAGGGGATTCCCTAAGGATGTACAATGGGGATAGAGAGATCCTTAACCTAGATGTTAAGGAGATGAGAGATATCTATGAGAAGGGTTTCTACAAGATGATGGGAGATCTAGATTAGGGAAAATTCTACCTAGATCCACATTCTCCTCGATGACCTTTGCAATCTTTTCAAAACTACCCTCAAGGATCCCCCTGTAACTGTCCCCAGTTATAGGCTTAAGACCCTTCCTCCTCCTAACAAGGTTTACAATGAAGTTTCTGAACTTGTAGTTCTCAAAGATACCGTGGAAGTAGGTACCTAGGATATAGGCCTTCCCCTCTCCAACTTCCAATACCTTTATGGCACCGTCAAACCCCTCACCCTTATTTCCAAAACCTTTTATCACTTTAATTAGAGGTTTTTCACGGGATATGGTAATACCCTCGTGAATTTCATAACCTGATACTTCAAACCTCTCCCCCTCTATCTCCAGTATACCGGAGGAGTTTTTAATCACCTTCTCATTTCCAAAGAAGGTCTCCATATCTAGGAGTCCAAGCCCCTCTATACTACCTACATCCCCCTCCCTGAAGTCCCTATCTATCAACATCTTTCCAAGTATCTGGAATCCTCCGCATATACCTATTACAATACCTCCCCTCTCTACAAACTCCCTTATCCTCCTGTCCATTCCATGCTCCCTCAAGAGTTTCATCTCAAGGGTGGAACATCTAGTACCAGGGAGGATAAGTATATCACCTGTGATGTCGTCCTGAAAGTCTATAAGTCTTATTAGAGTATCCCTGGAGAGGGGATTTAGATCTGTGAAATTTGCAATCTTTGAAAACCTTATAACATTTACCTCCACTGGACTTCTTAAATTTCCAAGTACTCTTTTCTCCTGAATAACCTGGCTATCCTCCTCGGGGAATACCAAGTCCTCCCTGTAGGGAATCACCCCTAAAACTGGAATTCCCGTAAGTTCCTCTATCTTCTCCAGACCCTTCTCCAACACCTTAGGATTACCCCTGAACTTGTTTATTACAAAACCCTTGATAAGTTTCCTCCACCTCTTAGGAAGAAGGGACACTGTACCGTAGAGGGATGCGAAGACCCCTCCCCTATCTATATCTGCCACCAAGATAGCATCTCCCCCCACCATCTCTAGAACCCTCAGATTTGCAATGTCATCCTCTAAGAGGTTGATCTCACAGCAACTTCCAGCTCCCTCCATAACAACGTACTCGTAATTCCTATCTAGATATTCCAAACTCTCCCTTATCTTTCCCAGGAAGAAATCCTTATTCCCCCTGTACTCGTTGTAGTCCATATCCCTGTAGGGTTTTCCATGAACTATGACCTGGGATATGAAGTTTCCCTTAGGTTTCAAGAGTATGGGGTTGAAGTGTATGGAGGGCTCAGTTTTTGCCGCCAGACTTTGAATATACTGGGCAACTGCTATCTCCCCCTCCTCCTTGGCAACCCTTGAGTTTAGACTCATATTCTGGGATTTAAAGGGTGCCACCTTGTAGCCCCTGTTTGCAAGTATTCTACATAGTCCTGCAACCATTAAGGTTTTTCCACAGTTTGAGGAGGTTCCTACCACCATTAAGAATTTAGCCATCCTCTCACCAGAGGGATTTAAAAAAGTATATAAAGATTCAGGGACTAATAATAGATAAAAATTTTAGGTGATAGAGATGGAAAATGAGATTACAAAACTTATAGACACCCTATGTGACAGGGAGTTAATTGTAAGGTTCACCTTGAATAAAACCTTGAAGTTGTCAACATTTAAAATAGGTACCATGGAGATAGAGGGTGAGTTTGGTATAAGCTTTAGAAATATAGAGACTGCAAGGAAGTTGGAGGAGGTTAGTAAGGAGGAAAAGGTTGAGGAAGGCACTGAGGTAAAGATGGAGGAATTGGAGAAGGAGGAAGGTACAGAAATGGAGAAGAAAGGGAAGGAAATAGTAGTAGAATAACCTTTTAACTATTCTTTTTTATACACTAGTAGGGGTTGTTACAGGGAGATATCTATGGGAGATCTAGAGAAGTACCTGGCCTCTACCCCTGTAAAGAAGATTATGACCACCGATGTTATATATGTCTACCCAGAGGAGGGTATAGTAAAGGCCTTTGAAAAACTTCTAAAGTACAGGATAAGCTGCCTGCCTGTAGTGGATAGGGAGGGGAAGATTGTAGGTATAGTTACCACCACAGATATTGGACACAACCTCATAGAGGATAGATACACCTTAGATACTACAGTTGGAGATGTGATGACTAAGGAGGTGGTCACCATAAAACCAGAGGAACCTGTAATTAACGCCATAAAAAAGATGGATGAATATGGAGATAAGGGGGAGATTATCAATCAATTGCCTGTGATAGATGAGGATGGAAAATTGGTGGGAATAGTATCCGATGGAGATATAATAAGGTTTTTGTCAAGGTGTATAAAAAGATAAATTTATATCAATCTATGGTTTTAAGAGGTAAGAAATTTTTTTTTACATCTACTTATTACTCCATCTGCTGCAGCACCACCAACTGTTCTTCTAATCTCCTCCACCAGGGCCTGGGAGGCCACTATACTGACAGGTTTTACCTCACATTTCTCTACCTCCTTACTGAACTCCTTACTTAAGTTAGAGAGTACATGTATTGCAGATTCCAGGTCCTCCTGTTCCTCCAGTAATCTACTAGCCTTTGCATTTTCAATTAACAGATCCATATCCAGAGCCTTTACTAGACCCCTGATTCCAGAGGTTTCCAGTATGGCAGAGATAGCCTGTAATACGTATAGAACCTCCCTTTCAGAAACCTTTTCAGAGTCCTCCGTTATCAAAGACTTCATTCTGTAGTAATTTAAAATTCCACTTAGGGTTACAGTGGTTATATGGGCAGGTAGTCCTGTGATTAGGGGTACTAAATCTATAGGTTTGACAACTACCTCTCTATTGATACTCTTTATAAGTTCCATACATCTGTTAAATTGTTCCTCTGTGGAGTACTCCTCTCCATCTAAGGATCTATATCCCATTATATACCTGGAGTACATTCCAGTACCTGGGATGGCATTTGGGCACATGGAGACTAGTCCTACATCCTTCCTCTCCAACCTCAATTCCCTCTCTATATTGGAGTATATCATTATCACAGGAGTTGAACTACATATGGCAATAGTGGAGTTCTTGGGAATGTGTTGGAGAATATCCTTTTTTATTGATCCTATGGTAGATTCGCTGCATGGCCTAGTTAGTATATGTACCTCTCCATGCTTTGCAGCCTCTACATCATCCTCAACAACCTTTATACCTACCTCCTCTATCTTTTTCCAGAGCTCCTCATCCATCACCTCCCTATCAGGTTCAGCGAGTACAACCTCATGACCTGCTTTGGCAAGTTCTATTGCCACTGCTCCTCCACCAAAGGGAGGTTCTCCTCCTAATTTTTCATGAAGTTTTAGTTCCTCTAGGTAGAACTTCTGGTTCCCTGCTCCGTATATGGAGACCTTCATACTGCCACACCTCTAAGTATTAATGACCTATTTTTGGTACTTTTAAATATATAAAATTAGTGCATATAGATATAGATATAGATATAGATATAGATATAGATATAGATATAGATATAGATATAGATATAGATATAGATATAGATATAGATATA
>DQVW01000045.1 GCA_015661555.1 Methanothermococcus okinawensis | reverse complement strand
CCTCCCTACTACGACTCCATGATAGCAAAGTTGATAACCTATGGGAGAGACAGGGAGGAGGCAATTGCAAGGATGAGGAGAGCACTTAAGGAGTATATAATACTGGGGGTCAGTACAAACATACCCTTCCACAGGGCTGTCATGGAGGAGGAGGACTTCAAGAAGGGAAATATCTCAACCCACTACATCGAGGACCATAAAGAGTACCTCAGGGAGAAGATAAGGAAGTACGCCCTGGAGGCCATGGATCTTGAGAAACTCTTCGAGGAGAAGGTACTCCATGACAGTAAGAAGATAGTTGCCCTTGCAGGTGGTTTAAACGCCTATATCACAAGTGTAGTAAATAGGAATAAGTTAAACCATAAGTACCCAGGAGAATAATCTCTATTTTTTTATAAGGTGGATAGGATGGGCCATATCGTTGAGAAGGTTCAGGAGTACCTTGAGAGGATAGAGAGATCCAGTATAAACGCCTATATACAGGTGGACAGGGAGAGGGTCCTTAAAGAGGCTGAGAATTTAGAAAAAAATGAGAAGTTGAAGAAGAGACCTCTATATGGAAAGGTTATTGCAGTAAAATCCAACATAAACGTCAGAGGGTATTTGATATCCTGCGCCTCCAAGACCCTGGAGAACTATATAAGTCCCTACGATGCCACTGTAATTAAAAGGATAAGATCTCAGGGAGGTCTAATAATAGGTATGACAAATATGGATGAGTTTGCATGTGGAAGTAGTGGGGAGACATCCTACTATGGGCCTACAAAGAACCCAAGGGCTGAGGACAGGATACCTGGAGGAAGTAGTTCAGGGAGTGCAGCTGCAGTATCTGCCCACCTCTGTGACATGGCACTAGGTAGTGATACGGGAGGAAGTATAAGGAACCCAGCCTCCCACTGTGGAGTTGTTGGATTTAAACCTTCCTACGGCGTTGTAAGTAGGCAGGGACTCTGTGACCTGGCCATGAGCTTTGACCAGATAGGACCCTTGACAGGGAATGCCAGGGATGCCCTACTACTAACCAACGTGATAAAGGGAAGGGACATCTCAGATAGTACCACTGTAGATACTCCAGAGTTCAAGATATGGAATAAGGAGGAGATGAAAAATTTCAAAATAGGTGTAATTAAGGAGTTCATGGAGGTTAGTGATGAGAAGATAAGGGAGAGAGTTGAAAGAGCTATAGAGATCTTCAGGGATCTTAACTGGGAGGTGGTGGAGCTAAGTTACAGGTACATAGATCTAGCACTTCCCACCTACTATCTTATAAACTACGTGGAGTTCTTCTCTGCAACAAGGAGGTACGACGGTAGAAGGTATGGGTATCCAATAGAGGAGGTATGTGGAGAGGAGGTACTTAGAAGGATAATGATAGGGAGACATATAAGTAAAAAGGAGTACAGTGGAAAGTACTACAAGAGGGCACTACAGGCCAGGAGGATGATGAAGAAAGAGATGTTGAAACTCTTTAAGGATGTAGATGCCATAGTCTCCCCCACAGTACCTAAACTCCCCCATAAAATAGGGGAGAAACTTACCCCCATGGAGATGTACGCCTACGACGTCCTCACTGTACCTGCAAACCTCTGTGGTATGTGTGCAGGGGTTGTTAGATGTGGAGAGATAAATGGTATACCTGTTGGATTACAGATAATGGGGAAACCCTTTGAGGACGAGAAGATACTGAATATTATGATACAATTTGAGGAGAACTTTTAGGGGAAGTTATGGAGGAGAAAAAGGTTTTGGAGGAGTTGAGAAGATACAGGGAGAGGGATTTAAAATACGAGGAGGGAAGGATATTAGGATCCATGTGTACTAAGCCCCATCCCATCTCCAGGAAGGTCCTTGAGATGTTCCTTGAGACAAACCTTGGAGATCCTGGCCTCTTCCCAGGGACTAAAGGGCTGGAGGAGGAAGTTATCAAGATGATTGGGGAGATGCTCCACAACAGAAACCCCTTTGGTTATATCATCTCCGGAGGAACAGAGGCCAATATAACTGCCCTGAGGGTAGTAAAAAAGATGGCCAGGGAGAGGGGGAAAAGGGAGGTAAATATCCTCATACCAGAAAGTGCCCATTTCTCCTTTGAGAAGGCCAGGGAGATGATGGACTTAAAATATGAGAAAATACCTCTGGATAAGAGGTACACCATGGATGTTAAGTACCTAAGGGATTACATCGAGGATAAGGGGAAAGATGTAGATGGTATAGTGGCCATAGCAGGTTCCACCGAACTTGGTACCGTGGATAACATTCCCGAGATCTCCAAGGTAGCCAGGGAGTACAACATATACATCCATGTAGATGGGGCTTTTGGAGGTTTTGTTATACCCTTCTTAGAGGAGAGATACAGGTTGGAGGGATACAACTATAACTTTGACTTCTCACTGGATAATGTATTCTCCATTACTGTAGATCCTCATAAGATGGGTCTTGCACCTATCCCTGCAGGGGGGATATTGTTTAGAGACATCTCTTTTAAAAGATACCTAGAGGTGGAGGCACCCTATCTAACAGAGACCTCCCAGGCTACACTTGTTGGAACTAGACCAGGTTTTGGAGTGGCTGCAACCTGGGCTATAATGAAACTTCTAGGTCCTGAGGGGTACAGAGAGATAGTGTCCCAATGTATGGAGAACACCTACTACCTGGTAAGGAGGATGAAGGAGTACAGCTTTGAAAGTGTGATAGACCCTGTTCTAAATATTGTAGCAATAAGGGATGAGAATCCTCTAGACACCTCCCTAAAACTTAGGAAGATGGGGTGGTACCTCTCCACCTGTAGATGTGTAGAGGCCCTGAGGGTTGTGATGATGCCCCATATTACCAGGGAGCACATAGATAAATTTATTGAAGCCCTAGCCCGATGTAAAAAGAGGTAATCCAATTAATGGCAGGTGATATCTTGTCCTTCATAGAGGAGTATGTGGTAGAACCCTTTAAATATGCCACGTCAGACTGGTTAAAAATATTAATCGGTGTTTCACTGTTGTTTCTCTATTACGCTATAAGTCTAATTGTATATGGGATACTTTCACTATTCTTCGGACCTTTTTCCCTTGTTTTTATACTTTTATTGAAAATAATTTTTACCATCCCCCTTGCCGGATACTATATAGAGGTGATAAGAAACACCCTTAAAGGTCTAGATACACTGCCTAGCTGGTTTAACATTGTTAGGATCTTGATTGATGGACTGCTGTATAAAATTGCTTACAGTATTGCACTGTTTTTATATACGTTGATATTTGTCCTTCCTGTTATCCTCATTGGGTTCATACTGCTAACAATATTTAGAGATCTGTCCTCCTATATCCCCTGGATAGTACTTCTATCTTTATTTATCTTAGGGGGACTAGTGATCTATATGGTGGTGATACTTATAGTGTTCTGGATATGTGTCCCCCTTGCAACGGTAAACTTTGCTAAAAAAGGATTCTTTGGATTCTTTAATATATGGGGTATTCTCAAGAAGTTCTCTTTTGAATATCTGGCTATATGGGTGTTATACAAAATAGTACCTGTTATAATCTTACTGCCTATAGGTATTTGCCTAGATATCTTTATGCTTATACCCTTTGTCAATATACTAGTTCTATTACTTGTAATCCTACTAGTTGTTATAATTGGACCAGTGCTAGGCTTTATATTAGAAGTAATGTTCCACAGGGCGGTAGCTAAGTACTACCGGGAAAGAGAGTAAAGATATATATGGGGGAATAATAAGGTTTTATGTAAAACTGGAAAAAGAGGTGACACTCCATGTCCTTTTTAAAGAAGTATATAACAGAACCCCTGAGATATACCTTCTCAGATGGGGTGAAGCTGTTCACTGGAATCCTACTCTTGGTTTTTAACGATATTGTTAGCTTACTACTGTTCTTAATGTTTATAAAGATGGGCTTCTCTGTCCTCATTTTAATATTGTTAGTGAATCTCTTTGTCCATATAGTAGTATTGGGATACTACATAGCTGTAATTAAGAATACCCTTGAAGGGCTTGACACCCTACCTGACTGGAGTAACCTTGGAGAGCTTGTAAAAGATGGAATCCTATACTTCTTTGCACTGTTTATACTGGTTGCACTGATGTCCTTTCCCGCTATCTTGATCTCCATGATAGGTTCTTTTCTTACAACAGGAGTGGATATAAGTTACCCTACATTAGAAGGAGACATAGAGTACTTGATGTATAACTATTATTTTTTCAATCTACTCTCAGGCTTCTTACTTTTAATAACAATAGTACTAATCTACGATGTCCTGGCAGCTACAATACTCTGGGTATACGTCCCTCTGGCAACGGTAAACTTTGCTAAAAAAGGGTTCTTTGGATTCTTCGAAGTAGTGGATATTTTTAAAAAGATCTCCCTTGGCTACATAGTGATGTTGGTAATATATTTCACGGTATACTTTACTGTAGCCCTTATTCTGTGGATTATTGGAGTTGTGCCAGT
>DQVW01000013.1 GCA_015661555.1 Methanothermococcus okinawensis | reverse complement strand
TCTTCAAAGTAATCGAAAATCTTCAACTCATCCTCAGTTATATCTAGCAGTATAAAGCCAGTGACCTCAGATCCCTCCTTTCTCCTAACTCCGTAATAGCCTATAGAGGGATCAAAGAACTTCTCATAACCCTTTATCTTTCCCCTCTTCTTTTCAGGTATTCTGTTTATCAACCTAAGTAGTACATGGTCCTTCATCAACTCCCCATATACAAAGAGGTTCATGGTTTCACATACTTTATTTCATTCAATCTATCTCTCTAGCATAATTATAATTTTATCTCCCACTACCACCTATGGATATACCCTCCCAACTTCAACTCCTCCCCATCTAAATAGTGACCCTCCTCAACAACCTTACCTATTCTCCAGGCCTCCCCGTTACACCCCTCCTTCAACACCTGAACAACCTTATCACACCTTCTAGTTGTAAAGAGTAACTCAAACTCCTCCCCACTGTTTAAAGCCGCATGGATAGGATCTATCTGGAATCTATCACAGAACTCTATAACGTCCTTTGGTACAGCACTTAAAAGTTTTTTACTGGATATCTCAAAGTTACCAACATAGAACAACTCTTTCTTAAGACCATCTGATATATCGCAGCAGGAACCTACATACCTGTTAAGGAGTAACCCCTCCTTAACCCTTGCAGTGGGTTCCAGTAATTTCCCCATGATATCTGGGTACTCCTCCCAGAGGCTGTAGAAGGTCTTCCTACTAATCTCCCCCCTATCCCTCATCCTCAGGATCTCCAGGGCACAGTAAACCCTACCTACGTTGTAGGTTATCATTATATCTTCTCCCACCTTACCCCCTCTATAGACAGGGTTATCAGTAATCCCTAGTGCAGTGCCACAGAGGGTTAACTCTTTAGCCTTATTTGTATCCCCGCCAACTAGGGGGCAGGAGTACCTTCTACAGGCACAGTCTATTCCCTTTATAAGATCTAGGAGAAAACCCCTCTCCACCTTGGGCAGCCCCATGGATATTACTATACCTAGGGGTTTGGCACACATGGCAGCTATGTCAGATACTGTTGCAGTGACCACCCTTATACCTATCTGGAAGGGGGTTAGGATATCTGGGAGGTGGGTGGATCTAAACATCATGTCCGTGGTCACCGTTAAGTAACTATCCCCCACTTTAAAAACTGCACAGTCATCTCCTATTCCCTTAATTACCTCCCCTTTATAGGTTATATTATCCAGGATAGTCTTTATTATATCCAACTCTGTTAAGGGCATAGTATCTCCTAGGTGAAAGTATGAGATCCTTTGTTATTACTGCAAAGGGGCATCCCAACGTTAAGTGTACCCACAAGACCACCTTGGAGATTACAAAGGAAGACTACCTCACATCCACTGGGGACTGTATAATAGGCATCTCTGCAGATAAGTCCATGTTGGACTTTCCAGAGGACTTCAAGGAGAGGATAAGGAACGCCAGTAGAATAGTGGTGGAGATCCAGGTGGATGAACTAAGGGAGGTTATTACTGGGAGGGGACATAGGGATCTTCTACTGAACCATCCCACGGACATCGTCATTAGGAAGAGTAACTACATCTGTCCAAGAACCTTGATGATATCTGCAGATAAAAGTGCCAGGGATATAGATCGGGAGATGGTGAGAAGGTTAAGGGAGGGGGGCAAGTTAACATTTAAGATAAGGGTGGATTAATCCATATCCCCTGGTAGCCTTGCAGCGATATCGTGATGTTCAGCGAGACCTAAGGCTGCAACAGCTCCAATTATCCCCTCATCCCTATTGAATACCTTGACAACATCTATGTTATTTTTTTCTGCAACACTTATGGCCTCCTCCAGGGATACCATCCCCTCCTTAGCCTTGTTGGTAAATATCTTCATACTCTTAGAGGGGGTAATACCGTAGTAGAGGGCCATGGCAGTTTTATCAGAGAGACTCCTCTCCCTGAGGAAGTCCCTAATTACCCTCTTAACCTTGTACTTATACTTGGGATATACTGCAAAGGTTAGGGCTACTGAGACACAGTTCTGGGTCTTATGGGGATTCCCAGGGTAGAGTTGTACTATGGTGTGATCCATGTAGTAACCAAAACCCTTACTCTCAACGTACCTCCCTATCTCATGTGCCAGTACCCAGGTTGCCCCCTCCTCCTTTGTATCTGTATCGTCTATACCCACTATCACCTTCTCCATCTTTGGAGTTATGACCACACCCCTTCCAAGTTTTGAACCTCCCCCTCTCTCCAGTATCACCGTATCGATAACGTTCTCAGCCCCTCTCCTTAACTCTATTCCCACCCCTCCTCCAGCCAACCCAGCGTAGTGTATGTGGACCTCCTCCCCCTTTATAGAGACCTCCTCTATACCTGCCGCGGAGATGGAGGGTACAAGGTTTAACCTACACCTCCCTATCTTTAGAATAAAGTGATGTTTGTTACCCTCCCTCCATGCAGATATAACAAGGGGGGAGGTTCTCTTATACTGGTATACTACCCACTGGGACCCGTTGGGACAGGGGTGCTCCTCCACAAGTTCAATTATTCCCAGACCTTCATCTACCATGGCAACTATCCTCTTATAGGATATACCCTCCATAACCATCACTTCCTTAAATACTTACTATTTTTATATTAAAACCCTCTATATTAATCCCTATAAAAATCCCTGAGGACTACACCATGGCCAAATATATCCTCTCTCTAGGTGTGGATATCTCCTCTACAGATGTGGATGTAGATCCCGATATCACAGAGAAGATATCCAGGGAGTTGCCTCTTATCCTCCCCCAGGGTGTGAAAGCTGCCATATCCAATATAACCGGAGACGACATAGTAATTACCTCCTTTACACCTGAAGATTTAATAGAGGAGGTAAACAGATCTGTGGTAAACCTGCTAAAAAAGCATGCAAGAGGTTTTGAGGATCTAGATGGGGTGTCCAAGAAACCTGAGGA
The DNA here is from genome assembly GCA_015661555.1 of Methanothermococcus okinawensis. Taxonomy (GTDB): domain Archaea; phylum AGJL01; class Methanococci; order Methanococcales; family Methanococcaceae; genus Methanofervidicoccus; species Methanofervidicoccus okinawensis_B. The sequence goes on along the minus strand of DQVW01000013.1, from coordinate 11,671 downwards.
GGCTAAGGAGGGCATATCCTATGCGGTGGCTAAGGCAGGTTCTCCCTACGGCGACTCCATAGTTGTATCCTTTGACACCTACGGGGGAGAGGATGTGGTAAATGAGATGGCGCTCCTTGTAGAGGATATAGGGAGAAGGTATGGATATGACGTTGGTGTCAGTGTAAGTGAGGGTCCCAGGGAGATACCTGGGGTGGGTTACACTGGAAGGGAGACAGATGACCCTGTAGTGGTAATAACCTTCAAGGAGCTAGGGGATCTTCCCAGGTTGGCAGGTTTAATATTTGGAGGGTTGTTAAGTTTTGACAACCTCTACTTTGTGAGAAGTGGATCTCCTGTGGAGATTGTGCCTCCAGGGGTGATTTACACCATGAGCGCCTTTTTAAATGGAAACGTTATAGACCTCTACCCCGGTATTGTAAAGAAAGTTAAGAAGATACTGTAGGTGAAGAAGATGATTGAGATTATATCCTACCAGGAGGTTAAGGGGAGGGATAAGGAGATTGCAAAAAAGGAATTTGAAAAACTCCTGGAGAAGATAAAGAGGGAGTACAGATGTGAGGTTCTCTCGGTGGAGGAGGATTGGGAAGAGAAGGAGGGTTTCCACACCTTTGTAGCAGAGTTAAGGGTGTACTTCGACACCTTCCTGGACTATATAAAGTACTCCATAAATTACGCCGCAGATGTAGATGTACTGGAACCTCCAAAGTTGACACTGGATCCTGAGGAGTTTGGGGAGGCCCTAGTCTACATAGTAGATTTCTTTGAGAGATTCTACAAAACATATGACGTTGCCTTTAGTATGCAGACCCAGGATAAAATAGAGATAGATATTGAGAAGTATAAAGAGGGTATATACGATGAGGAAGATATATACAACTTTGAGGAGGAGGGACTTATAAGGGTGAAGGCTGTCTTTGAAGGTTATGGGCTCTCTGAGGAGGAGGTTGTTAAGAGGATGCTCTTCTCCCTCAAGGACAACATCATTGTAAACAAGGTTATTACCAAGGAGTTGGAGAGGGAAGAGCCCTATAAAGATGTGGGATTTTATGGATTAATTGGGGTAGAGATGCTCTGTAGACCTATAGATGTAATAGAGATCGCCTATAAGTTTATACCTGTGGTTATATCCATAGAGAGTAAAAAGATTGAGATCAGCTGTTTAGAGCTTCAAGATATAGGTAACGAGTTGGGAGGTGCTATCTTCGAACTCTCCCACGCGGCGGTGATGAGAGGTATCCAATAATTCTCGAGGTGAGATTGTGGTCCATCCAAGTATAAAGTACATGAGGAAGGATAGACTGCCCCATATCTTCTGCCCAGGATGTGGTATTGGAACTGTAATAAACTGTTTTACAAATGCCCTGGATAAGTTGAACATCAAACCTGAGGACTATATAGCACTCTCTGGAATTGGATGCTCCTCTAGAATACCTGGTTACCTATACTGCGACTCCCTTCACACCACCCATGGAAGACCTATTGCCTATGCAACTGGTGTGAAGACGGCACTTCCAGATAAGAAGGTTGTAGTATTCACAGGTGACGGGGACCTGGCAGCTATAGGTGGAAACCACTTCATCCACGGCTGTAGAAGGAATATAGATATAACTGTTATCTGTGTGAATAACCATATCTACGGTATGACTGGGGGTCAGGTCTCCCCAACTACCCCTCCTGGAAAGAGGGCAACTACGGCACCTTACGGTAACCTGGAGAACAGTATGGACCTCTGTGAACTGGCTATGGCTGCAGGTGCAACCTACGTAGCCAGGTGGACTACAGCCCATCCAATACAACTCTCTGAAAGTATAAAGAAGGGTCTAAGTAAGAAGGGCTTCTCCTTTATAGAGGTTATAGCCCAGTGCCCCACATACTACGGTAGATTTAACATCTCCAGAAGTGCCGTGGAGGTACTGAAGTACATAAGGGATCACTCCATACATATAAAGAAGGCTGAAAATCTACCTGAGGAGGAGTTAAAGGACAAGATAGTAATTGGGGAGTTTCTAGACATTGAGAAACCGGAGTTCACAGAGAGTATGCTGAAGCTCATCGAAGAACATAAAGGGTGAAAGCTATGAGAAGGGAGGTTAGAATATCTGGTTTTGGAGGCCAGGGAATAGTACTTGCAGGTGTGATACTGGGAAGGGGTGCAGCACTATACGACGGTAAGAATGCAGTACAGACCCAGTCCTATGGACCTGAGGCAAGGGGAGGTGCCAGTAAATCTGAGGTTGTAATATCTGAGGAGGAGATAGACTATCCAAAGGTTATAAAGCCAGATATACTGGTCTGCATGTCCCAGCAGGCCTTTGACAAATACGGGAAGGATATAAAGGAGGGTGGTACAGTTATAGTGGACAGGGACTTGGTTACAGTACCTGAGGACTTCTACAACGGGAATATAAAGGTGTACAAGATCCCCTTTACAGATATTGCCTACAAGGAGATTGGTCTAAAGATAGTGGCCAACATGGTGATGCTTGGGTCACTGGTTAGGATAACTGGAATAGTTTCAAAGGAGGCTATAAGGAGGGCAATACTGGACAGTGTACCAAGGGGTACAGAGGAGAAGAATTTAACAGCCTTTGAAAGAGGGTACAGTTATTTAGGATAATTATTTATAAGATTAAAAAATATTTTTGTTAAAAATATAAGTTGGTGTGTAGGATGAAACTGAGCTCCGGGTACATAATAGTAGGGGCCTACGCAGATAAGATAAGACGTACCCTCTTTGCCCAGTTAAGGGATCATATAAAGAAGAAGGAGATAGATCCAAAGATGGTTGCCAAGGCCTCTGGGGAGTTAAACAAGTTACTCTACGAGATACTTGTAAACAAACTTAAACTTGACAAGGGGGATGTGGTTAGGATAATGGTGGAGTACCAGTTGGACAACGGTGAGGTGGTCTGGAAGTGGGATACCCTAAAGGTGGAGGCATTTAAGAGGATGCCTGAGGAGGAGATTAAACCAGTTGTAGAGGATGCCATAAGTAGAATAGAGGAGCTTGAGGAGATTGAAGAGGTTAAATTTGAGATTGAGAAAGCTGGAGAGACAGATTTGGGAGATACTGTCTACTTTGTCAAGGTGGATGGGGAATTTGCCGGAGCTCTGGTATGGACCCCTCTAAATGGAGAGGGGTTAGTAAGAGGTGCCCTTATAAAACCTAACCCTGTTATCATCGAAAAGATGAAGATAGATACAGGGGAGGATCTTAAACAGGTACTTGTTGAAGTGGTGGAACAGAAGGGAAGGGAGATTGACGAGGGAACAGCTGAAAAGATTGTAAATGAGATAAAAGAGATGATAGTTAAATAACCCTTACTCCAGGAGTGAGAATCTCTTAATTACAAACTCCCTATCCAGGGAGGAGAGGAAACTTCCCAACTTGGGACCGTAATTCTTACCTAGAAGTATCCTGTAGGATGCCTGGAAGGCCTCCCTTGGATTTAACCCTATCTCTTTTGCAGTACTGTATACAAGTTCATGTATAAGAAGTCCCTGGAACTCTATATCCTTCAACCTCTCCCTAAATACCTCTATCCACTTCTTCTGTTTTTCACTTAATTTATTATACTCCTTTAGAGCCTCCTCTAGGGGTATAATATCTATTACCTCTCCATACTTCAAGGCCCAATTTCTAGCCATATAGAGTCTACTTCTCAACCGTTCCAAGTCGTACTCATCCATCTCGTCTACGGGATAGTTGTTTCTCCTCAGTATATCTAGCACCCTCTCCATATCTATCTCTTTTCTATCCTCCCTGTAGGCTATCTGGGCTATAACTGCACAGAATCTATAGGGCACCTGGATAGGTGGTTTCTCCGGTATCCTTGGAGTGGATAGTTGATATATCCTGATCTTGTCCATCTCATCCTCCTTTAACTCCTCACCCTCCTCCAACCTCTTTATCAATTCAAAGTAACTCCTCTCCAACTGGTCGTAGTCATCTGTAAGGTTAGGTATGGCCCTTAGATCGAAGTCTATATGTTTCAAAGGCTTACTCCTAAGTATAAGGTACCTTAGGACCTCTGGGTGACATATACTTAGCCAGTCCTTAACTGCAAATACTACCCCAGAGGAGGAGGACATAGGTACTGCCCTCTCACCTACCTTCAACTGTATCCACTCGTAGACCACCTTTTCAGGGGGTTGATAGTTGTACACCTCCCTGGCTATCCTTACCCCTGTATCGTAGGATCCCCCAGAGGTTCCATGGTCTTTACCCATAGGCTCTACTGTAACCTTGAATATACTCCACCTTGCAGGCCAGTCCACCCTCCAGGGCAACTTCGCCCTACCCCTAAAGGGCTCCACAGTTCCCCTATGTCCACAGGAGCAGGTGTATTCAACAGTCCTCTCCTCCTGGTTGTACCCCAATACTTTAGTAGTACTTAATTTACCACAGTTTTCACATACAACACTTAGGGGATACCAGTCCTCAGGGAGGGGATCACTTCTATACCTGTTAAGTATCTCCCTTATCTTATCCCTGTTCTCCAGGGCCATTACAATGGCGTCGTCGTAGACCCCTTCCTTGTAGCACCTGTCTGCATAGTAGATAGTCATCTCTATACCTAGGTCGTCTAAACTCTCCAGGAAGGGTCTTAAAAAGTGCTGGGCGTAATTCTCACAACATCCCTCGGGACAGGGTATCTCACTGAGGGGCATACCTACGTATCTCTCGTAACTCTCAGGTAGGAAGGGATACACCTTTCTAAGGGGGTCGTAGGTATCCCCTATGAATATAAGTTCCCCCTTTACACCCTCGTTGATAAGTGCCCGGTAGATGGCATCTGCGGTAATAACCTCCCTTGCATTCCCTATATGTATATGGCCTGAAGGGGTTATACCACAGGCGACAACGTGTCTCTCAAGATCCCCTCTTCTCTTAATTACCCTCTTTGCAGTAGCATCTGCCCAGTGCAAAGAAATCCACCCTCTTATTTTCTTCTATCTATGGTCTGATGTAACTCAGGACCTGTGGAGATAAGGGTCACAGGAACTCCAGTCTCCTCCTCAACCCTCTCTATGAAATCCTTTCCCTTCTCGGTGAGATCCTCGTACCTTGTAACACCGTAGCATCTTCTGTCGTACTTGTCTAGGCAGGTTATCGCTATCTGGGTGGCACCGTTTAATCTACAGGCCCTCCTAGCCAGTTTATAGTCGAAGTAGCCCACCCTCCTTCTACGTCCAGTAACTGTCCCATACTCTACAAGTCCCAGCCTTTCAGCCTCTTCAGGAGGTATCTCTGTAGGAAAGGGACCTCCCCCAACCCTTGTTGGATAGGATTTAAAGACCACTATAACCTCGTCTACCCTTGTAGGTCCTATACCAACATCTGCTGCAAAGGAGGAGGCTGTTGTATCCTTGGAGGTTACATAGGGATAGGTTCCATGGTAGAGGGAGAGTAGGGTGCCCTGGGTACCCTCTATTAAAACATCTTCTCCCCTATCCAGGGCCTCGTTTATCCTCTCAGAGACATCTCCGAGATAGGGTTTTAAGGCCTCTATATCTCTAGCCAGTTTCAATACCCTCATAACCCTGTCTACATTTGCAGGGCCACAACCTGTTCCAGTGGTACCTATCTCCTTTGCCAGGTGATCGTTGGACCTGTCTATCTTCTTGTGTTTCTCCTCTATAATACCACAGTTGTAGTCTACTATCAACCTCTCTCCCACCTTAAACTCCCGGAGCATCTCAACCTCTTTCAAAAGTACTTCAGGATCTACCAACACCCCTGCACCAATGGCCAGTGTGGAGTTTCTATTGATGAATCCTGTAGGGACCATCCTTATACCGTACTTCTTACCCATAACCTCTACGGTATGTCCTGCATTTGGACCTACCCCTCCCCTTGCTACGATGGAGGGGTTATCCCTACTACATAGATAGCTTATAATCTTACCTTTACCTTCATCTCCCCACTGACCTCCTACAACTATTGTGCATGTCATCCACTGACCTCCATAAATTTAACCCTAATTAATTGGTATGACAAATTTATTTAAAGATTACTATTATAGCAATAGTAAAAAGATCCAGTGGTACTATGAGGGTGAATTACGAGAGATGTGGATACTGTGGAGCCTGTGTAGGGGTATGTAAGAGTATGGCCCTGGAGTTAATAGAGAATAGAATTGTTATATACCAGGAGAGATGTAAAGGGTGTAAGGCCTGTATGATAGTCTGCCCATTAAAGGCCCTGGAGGAATAACATGAGGAGGGTGCTAAAGGAGGAGTACGATGTCCTAGTTGTAGGTGCAGGACCTGGAGGAAGTATGGCCTCATACTACGCCTCTAAAGGTGGGGCAAAAACCCTACTTGTGGAGAAATCCCAGGAGATTGGGGAGCCTGTAAGATGTGCAGAGGCTGTTCCAAGGCTGGAGGAGTTTAATATATATCCAAGTGAGGAGTTTGTAAGGAGCTATATAAAGGGAGGTTATCTCATAGCACCTAACGGTAAGAGGATCGAGGTAAAAGGAGGTAAGACAGAGGGTTACGTTGTAGAGAGGAAGATCTTCGATAAGTATCTAGCTATAAGAAGTGCAAAGGTGGGAACCAGAATAGCAGTTAAAAGTAGGGTGGTGGATTTATACCCCTGTGAGGATGGATTTAAAGTTAAGGTTCTCCATCTGGGAGAGGAGTACACTGTAAAGACCAAGATAGTAATTGCTGCAGATGGAGTGGAGAGCTCTGTGGCGGAGATGGCAGGACTAAGGTGTAAGAAAAATCCCATGGAGGTATGCTCCTGTGCAGAGTACGAAATGACAGGGGTTAAACTACTAGATAACCATATGATGGAGTTCTACTTCGGGGATTTAAGCCCAAAGGGCTACGCCTGGATATTCCCAAAGGGAGATGCTGCAAATGTAGGCTTAGGTGTCATAGACAAGAAGAAGAAAGCCATAGAGTATTTAAATGAATTCCTGGAGCATCCAATTCTCGAAGGTAGGCTGAAGGATGCAACACCTGTGGAGTTTAAATGTGGAGGTGTTCCAGTGGGAGGTCCTATTGAGAGGACTGTGGGGGACAACATCATGGTAGTTGGAGACGCAGCTGGACAGGTAAGTCCTCTAACAGGTGGAGGCATATACCTGGCCATGAGTTGTGGTTCCATAGCTGGGGAGGTGGCAGCTAAGGCTGTTAAAAAGGGAGACTACTCTATGGAGACCCTCCTGGAGTACGAGAGGAGGTGGAAGGAGAGATTCTACAACACCCTCATGACAGAACTTAAGTATAAAAATATCCTCCAGAGGCTAGGGGAGAGGGAGTTAAACATTATAGCCGAGGTTATGGATGAGAGGTTAGAGGAGATAGATGTAAAGAAGATAATATTCAAGGTTGTAAAAAAAGCACCCTCACTTTTAAAGTACTTCGGAGAATTAATAGCATAACTACCTGTAATCCACCTCTACCCCTAGGATACTTCTAACACCTTTTAGTATATCCTCTGCAATAAGTGCACCTCCAAGGGCTCCACTCTCTCCCTCCATTAGATGGAAGTTACCATCTACAAGCTCCTTCAGCCTCTCGGGGAGGGCAAACTCCTTTACACTTACAAGGGATCCTGTTAGCACCACATCTCTACTGGGGTTTAGGGGCATAAGGGCGTTTATCTCCATGGCTACACTGAGAATAAGGGACTCTATTGCAAGGGTGCACCTCTCATCTCTTTTATAGCACCTACGGAACTCCTCCAGGGTACCCTCCACACCCCTGTATCTATCCCTCGCTATCTTTATTACACCACCAGTTGAGAATGCCTCGTTGGCACTTATCCTCTTACTGTCTATGGCCCTAATCATCTCCAGATCTATAGGTCCATGGAGTAAACCTGGGGCACCTATACAGGCATCAAAACCTCCAAATACTCTTCCCTCCCTTACAATCAAGGTAACGGTGTTGGAGGAGATATCTGAGAGTATAAAGTCCCTAAGTCCAAGTATCTTGTAGGCACTGTAGGCCATACATAGTTTTTCAGGGGAGGCTATATGGGAGTAGAGGGCCCTGAACCTTCTATCTATACATTTGATACCCCTGTGGAGGCCAGGAATCACCACTGCAGGGAGGTTGGACTCCTTAATCTCGTCGAATACCTTAGTCCCCCCTCCTATCTTCTCCCCAACACCCTCTGTACTGACAACACCTCTATTTTTCACCTTCTCTATTGGTAGTATCCTGTCTATCCCATCACCCATGGAGTAGCACACAGAGATAAGGTCTATCTCTCCAGGATCCACGTACTTACTTAACTCCCCTAGGAAGGATCTCTTCTTCACCTCACTACGGGGAAGTACAAAGAAGGTATTCCTGCCGTCCTCCCTTATACAAACCTTGATGCCAGTGGTTCCATGGTCTATCCCCACGGTGATCATAAAGACACCTAGGAGAATTTTTCCCTCACCCTCCTCATAATCTCCATAAGTAAATCCCTCCTCTCAAAGAGCTGGAGAGCCTCCTCAGTATCCCTATCCCCTATTAACTCCAGGATCTCCCTTAAAACCTCACAAGCCACCTCTGGTCTATGTATCCAGGAACACTTTATACAACTCCATACCTTACTACCATCCCTCCCCTCAATGAATTCTCCAAGTTCCTCGTCGTAACAGGGGTAGAAGGGACAGAAACACCAGAGGCATACCTGGCTGTCAAAGTGACAGGGGTAGTACCTACAATCCCTGTTAGCCCCACAGAGTTTCACAACCTTCTCAAAGTGTTTTTTGGCCAGATCTATCATGACATCTACACCGTAATAGTAGTTAAAAAATCTGAGAAGAATTATTATAATAACCATGGATATTTAGAGGGGATAGAGGGGCACATAAGATTATCTGATAACATTCCTCTCTACATACTCCAGGAGGTCCTCAATACTGTGGAAGAGGAGGGGGTAATCTAACTTAGGACGCTCCACAATTATCACCTTGGCATTAGCCTCCCTGGCACCTAATACCTTCTCATTTAATCCACCTGTATCTCCACTGTCCTTAGTAATAAGTACGTCACAGTTGTAATCGAGAAGAAGGTACTTATTTAAACCCTTTGAGAACACACCCTCCATACCTATTACATTTTTAGGAGGTAGTAACTTCAGGGCCTCAACTACCGAGGTTGGAAGCACCCTGGCAACTACCCTCTCCCTCCCTATAATATCTATCACGGTTTTCAGGTTTTTAATCCCTCCAAGGTAGAGGATGTTCTTCCTACCTATCTCCAGGGCCTTCTTTGCAGCCTCCTGGAAGTCTCTCACATAGAGGGCATCCTCGTATCTTTTCCGGGGGCGTTCATACCTTACATAGGGAATGTTACACTTCCTTGAGACCTCAATGGCCCTCTTGGAGGCGTTAAGTGCAAAGGGATGGGTGGCGTCAATTAAGAGGGAGATGTTGTACTCCCTAACTATGTCTTCAAGGGTTTTATCTGTACTCTCCCTGGAGATGACCACATCTGAGTACCTCTCTGCCAAGGTACTACCGTAGTCTGTCTTCGTAGTAACAACTGTGTAGAACCCCATCTCCCTTAACCTCTTTGAGATCTCGATCCCCTCCTTTGTACCTCCCATTATTAAGATCTTGGGGGATTCCATAGAATCACCAAAAAGGATAAAAAGATAGTGTTAAAAATTTCTCGCTATACAATCAGAGTGAGTGAGGTTATGAAGAAGAGGAATATTCTAGAGGTTATTTTCGAGGGCACCCTCTGGAAGTGTAGGCTCATCGCTATTCTAGCTGTTATCTTTGGGATGATTGGGAGTATCTCCCTCTTTCTCATAGGTAGTTACGATATCATAGTTATCAGTGAGAAGGTATATATGTTCTTTCTTGGAGGTTATCGCCCTTCAAACTTTCACGACCTGCTAATTGAGAAGATCATAGGTGCAGTACATCTCTACCTCGTTGCAGTGGTTATGCTAATATTTTCCTTTGGTATCTATGAACTTTTTATCAGCGAGATAGAGGAAAAAGAGGAGGGAAATAAGATCCTTGCAATCCACAGCCTAGATGAGCTTAAGGATAAACTTGGTAAAGTAGTAATAATGGTTTTGATTATCGGATTCTTTAAGAAGGTAATGGATATAGACTATAACAGTCCAGTAGATATGGTATGTCTAGCTGGTAGTATACTTATGCTTGCACTGGCACTTCACTTCATGCATAGGCCACCTTTAAAGAGAGAGTAAAAGATTTACTCCTCCACAAACCCTTTAAGTACTACCTCCCTAGTATCTTCAACAGCTGTTACGTTAACTACGTAATCCAGTAAAATAACCCCAACTATAACTGCACCTAGTATAACGGCTAGTATCAATAAGCTTAACTCCAGGGATATCTGGCCCCTGTTCATCATCCCACCTCTTATAGTTAATAAGACTCCACTACTATAAAAGGAGATAAGATGGATATAGATGAGATCATTAAGGGTTTAAAGTTTAGGAGGATAGAGGGAAAGGATCTAATAATAGCCATAACTACCGATGAAAATAAAAATCTCTTGATGACAGCCTTTATGGATAGGGAGGCCTTGAAAAAGACCCTTGAAACTGGTTATATGCACTACTACTCCACAAGTAGGAAAAGACTCTGGAAGAAGGGTGAGGAAAGTGGCAATGTACAGAAGGTGAAGGAGATATACAGGGACTGTGATGGAGATGCCCTCCTCTTCGTAGTGGAACAGAAGGGAGTGGCATGTCATGAGGGGCATTACTCCTGCTTCCACTATAAGTTGGATCTTAAAGGGATAGGATGGAGAGACCTCAGATCTGCGAGATAGAGGAGATAGTAGTGGAGACTCCAAGTGTAAAGACCTTTATCTTAGATAGAAAGTTCAAATTTAGACCTGGACAGTTTGCCATGGTGTGGCTTCCAGGTGTAGATGAGAAGCCCTTTGGATACTCCTCTGAGAGAAGTTTCACAGTTGCCAGGGTAGGTAGATTTACCCAGGCCATGCACAATCTAAAGGAGGGGGACCTCATAGGTGTTAGGGGACCCTATGGAACATCCTTTGAACCTTTAGGGGATAGGATACTTGGAGTAGCTGGAGGTATTGGAGCTGTACCTGTGGTAACTGCCATGGAGGAGTTCTCAAGGAGGGGTTTTGAGGTAACTACCATACTTGGGGCTCGAAGTAAGGAGGAGTTACTCTTTGTAGAGAGGTTCAGGAGATGTGGGGAGTTACTAATATGTACAGATGATGGAAGTCTTGGTTTTCATGGATTTACAACTGATAGGTTGGAGGGTTTACTGAGGGAGGATAATAACTATCACCTTATAATAACCTGTGGTCCAGAGTTGATGATGAAGAAGGTAGTGGACATAGGGGAAAAGTACGGGATTCCTGTTCAGGCATCCCTGGAGAGGTATATGAAGTGTGGTATAGGTCTATGTGGTCACTGTGCCCTAGACCCTGAGGGCCTCTGTGTCTGCAGGGATGGGCCGGTGTTCTGGGGGGATAAGTTGAAGTATATAAGTGAGTTTGGGAGGTACAGGAGGGATGGAAGTGGTAGTAGGATGTTGATATAAAGGGAAATTATGACTATCAACCTAATTATCTTTCCAGGGTACTATATACCTCATATTGGAGGATTGGAGACCCATGTAGATGAGTTTGTTAAACACCTCTCCCAGGATGGGGAGTTTAACATCTATATCTTCGCCCCTAATATTCC
>DQVW01000113.1 GCA_015661555.1 Methanothermococcus okinawensis | reverse complement strand
TTGCCATTACCTCTATACCTAAGGCTCCCATGTTGAACCCTAAGGAGATATTCTTATCTAACACCCCAACGTTTTCAGCCCCCTCTAACATCTCCTTTATATCCTCCTTGGGAAATGGTCTGTAGGTTCTTACCCTTAGAAGTCCCACATTCTTCCCTTTCTCTTTAAGCCTGTCTATAACGTACTTTATAGTTCCACAGACACTGCCCATGGCAACAAGTACAGTATCTGCATCCTCTAAGTTGTAGCCCTCTACTAACCCGTTTCCATACCTTCTGTTGAAAATCTCGTAGTATTCCTCATTTACCCTCTTTATAACATCTTTAGCCCTCTCCATAGCATCGCTTATCTGCTTCCTAGTTTCCATATAGCACTCAGGTACTCCTACTGGTCCCTGGGTTATAGGCCTATCTGGATCTAAATAGGCATGCTTAGGTTCATAAACTCCCAGATAATCTCTAACCTTTTTCTCATCTGGTATATGAACAGGCTCTACAGTGTGGGTTAGTATAAACCCATCTATACACACCATAACTGGTAGTAGGATATCCTCATCTTCAGCGATCTTGAAAGCCTGTATTATACTGTCCAGTGTCTCCTGGTTGTCCTCTGCATAGATCTGTATCCATCCAGAGTCCCTCTCAGCTATGGAATCCTGGTGATCACACCATATGTTTATAGGTGCTGAGAGTGCCCTGTTTGTATTGAGCATAACTATAGGTAATCTCATTCCAGAGGCAATGTACAACATCTCATGCATCAGTGCCAAACCCTGGGATGCAGTTGCTGTAAATGTCCTCACACCAGTTGCAGAGGCTCCTATACAGGCAGCCATTGCCGAATGCTCACTCTCTGCCTTGATATACTCTGCATCCAACTCTCCATCTGCAATAAACTTTGCCAGTACCTCTACACACTCACTCTGAGGAGTTATAGGGTAGGCTGCAATAACCTCTACGTTGGATAACTTTGCGCCTATCGCAGCAGCGGTAGTTCCAGTAATAACATCTACCTTTTCCATAGTATGCACCTTACCATTCTTCCCTTACCTTGGTTATAGCATTTGTAGGGCACTCCTTGGAGCATATTAAACAGCCCTTACAGTAGTCGTAGTTTATCCTAAAGTTCTCCTCCTCATCCTCGTATATTGCCCCCTCTGGACAGAATATATAGCATAATTCACACTTTATACACTTCTCAGTATTTAAGATGGGCCTGAAGGTCCTCCAGTTCCCAGTTTTATTTCTAACTGTACTTCCAGGTTCGTAGATTATTGCCCCTATAGTTACCATATATTACACCCCTTTAGTTTTCTGAGATAATACTGTAGGCTACCTCTGCAGCCTTGGCATTTTTCTCTCCAAGTTTTCCCTTGAAGGTATCCAGTATCGCCCTTTTAAGAGATTCAAGGGATATCAACTTAGTAGCACCTACAAATGCTCCTAACATAGTAGTGTTAACGATAGGGACACCAAGAACATCTAACGCTATTCCTGTGGCGTCTATGGTGTACGT
>DQVW01000006.1 GCA_015661555.1 Methanothermococcus okinawensis | reverse complement strand
CCGAAATCCACACCCCCCTTTCAGAACCCCGGAACCCACCTTCCGGGCATCCCCGAAAAAATTCGTACTTAAAACCCTCTTACCCCCAGGGTAAAGCCCAAAATAATGACGAGATCCGCACCCCTGCGAAAATCTCGCTATGGACTCCTGTCCCAGCACCTTCCGAATTCCGCACCCCCTATTAAAATGAAGGGAAGGTAGACATTTCAGAAGTGACGGATAACCAGATCGGAATCTAGATATACCTTTTTATCCTCTCCTACCTTAACCTTAAAGCCTCTAAACTCCACCCCCTTCTCAAGGGCCCTGTAGAACATCTCACTGAAGGCCCTGTCCATCTTAAAGTTAGGTAGGAAGTACTTACACTCCCTAAGTGCCATTATAAGTATTACAGCGTTATAACCCATCTCCTTAGCCTCTATTAACTCCCTAAGATGTTTTACACCTCTCTTTGTTGGGGCATCTGGGAAGTAACCTGTATCCCCCCTAACAAGGTTACAGCCCTTTAACTCAACAAAGGTATTGTTATCTACTAGGAAGTCAAAACGACTGTTTTTAAATGTTACCTCCCTCCTTATACTTCTAGGAGTAAAGCCTAAAACCCCTTTCTCTATGGCCCTGGAGGCTATAGTTGAGTGAAGGGAGGTATTTACAAGTACCCACTCCCCCTCAACATTTACCGTTATCAACCTGTAGTCAGTTTTCAACCCCTCCCTGTTTTTTATCACCCATACCTCCCTACCTTTAACTAGTATATCCTTAAGGCGTCCAGTATCAGCTATGTAGCAACTTCTCTCCCTACCATCTACAACTACCCTTCCCACAAATCTATTCTCCCTTCTTATAAATCTCCCAACCTCTAACTCTCCAAGGTCTTTTAGATCCATAAGTTCCAAAGTTTCACCCTCTTAATTTAAAGAGTATGGCAAGGATCCCAAAAAATACCCCTATTCCCCAGAGAAGTAAAACTAACTGATACTCCTTCATGGGATGTATCTTTAAAATAAGCCTTGGAAGGGAGAGGTAACCTCCTTCTACATAGAGTCTGTTATCCTCATCTAGGGTTGTGGGTCTGTGATCCTCCCTCTTTGTAATACCGGCAGAGAGGAACTTAAGGGATGCATCTACAATATAGGGTATCATTAAAATGAGAAACTCGGGAATGGAGTATAGGATGGCGAGGGTAACTAGAAAGGCGCCAATTGGAAGGGTTCCCACATCCCCTGGAAACACCCTTGCAGGATACCTGTTAAGGAGAAGAAGTCCTAGATAGGAGGCTATAAAAAGAAGGGTCAGCTTGAAGCCCCTATACTCCCCATTTAACAGTAGTAGTAAACCTAGAAAAAATGTAGAGATTATACCTAGGCCTATCTCCAATCCGTTGAATCCAGCTAACATATTTGTTAAATTGGAAAAGATGGACACACCTAGGACCATAAGGAGGGTTTTAACATTGAAACCAAAGATAAGGTAACCTACAATCCCTCCAACGATACCTAGGATTACTATCTTTCTAAGTGGTGACAACTTAAAGAGGTCGTCGTAGATACCTACGAGCCCAGTGAGAATTAAAAGAAGTGCTACTCTAAAATCTAAAAACAGGGAAAAAAAGGCAGTAATTAAAACTGGGACTATACCTCCCATCTCAGGGATCCTCTTTTTCTCCCTCTTATGTAAATCGAAACTGTACCTGTAATTTACCATAAACCTTATAAAAGATTTTGTTAGGAGGTAGGAGAGTAGGAATGCCGATAATAAAAGTAACAAAAAAATAGACACCTTTTCACCTTACTTACTGGCTATGTACTCCAGGAGATCTGAGGCATCCTCCATCCTCTCCAACTCCCTTACATTTATGGTCTTTACGTAGTCTATACTGGAGCTGTTCTCCTTCTCAAGGACTAGGAGGGAACCACTGTTTAACACACTGGAGAGTTTACTTACAATTAACATCTTCTGCCTGGTCTCCTCAGTCTCCCTCTCCTCAATACCGGTAAGTACCAGGCTGCATAGGTTATACTCCTCAATTTTAACATCCTCCTTCTCTACAACTGCATCGAAGGGTGCCCTT
This sequence comes from Methanothermococcus okinawensis, assembly GCA_015661555.1. Taxonomy (GTDB): domain Archaea; phylum AGJL01; class Methanococci; order Methanococcales; family Methanococcaceae; genus Methanofervidicoccus; species Methanofervidicoccus okinawensis_B. The sequence goes on along the minus strand of DQVW01000006.1, from coordinate 29,828 downwards.
TTAACCTCTGTGGTGTTGAACCCCAACTGTTTAAATATACTGAGGACGTAGAGTTTGAAATCTCTTTCCCTTCTAGCCCTACCTCTCTCCCTGTAACCCTCTACCTCAATATCCCCTATCTCTCCCTCACCTGCCTCAAGGGATATACCCCTTATAAGAGGGGTATCCAGATACTCCTCTATCTTCAGGGCAACATCTATGGTAGGATTTGCAAGGTTCTGCTCATACTTGTATATCATCTTCCTGGAGACATTACAGTACTCAGCTAACTCCCCCACGGATATATTTAACTTCTCCCTAACAGTCCTCAAAGTCTCCCCATCTATATTTACAAAGAAGCCACCTCTTCCAGCGTAGACAATTGGAGGTTCACCCTCTAGATAGGCCTCAAAGGTTCTAAGTGTAACAGCCTTAATGTTGTGTCTTTCATACACCACCCCATCCTCCATGGGGAGATTTCTAGTTCTCATACCGATTATAAGAGGGGTGGCCCCCAGGATCCTAGAGAGTTTTAACAACTCCCTGGACTGCTCATAACTTAAACTGTCTATGTTTTTTAACACCTTTATAAGATACTTCCTGTTACCCTTTCTAGCAAGTATGTCAAAACAGGATCTACCAAAGGTTTGTGAGACCATAAAGTTGAACCTCTGAAGTATCTCAACACACTCTGATAGGAGGATCTCCCTCATAGTCTCACCCCCTGAAAAATCATGTTCATGGTAAAATAAATTTTATATATTTAATGATATAAATAAATTACTACAATTTGTTCTATTAAAATTAACAAAAGAGTGACAACATCTATACCATCGTGGTGATTTCCACATGATAGAAGTTAGAGGGAAGTCTCCCCAGGAGATTATTGAAAAGTTGAAAAATATGGATCTGGGAGATGAGAAGGAGATCTACATAAATACAGAGCTCTCAAAGGACCTGATTATCTACCTCCTGGAGAACACCAACATCAACACTATCTATTTACCTCCCTCGAAGTATAGACGTACCAAGAAAAAACTTATTGAGGCTCTGAAGGAGATAGGTTTAACAGTTAAACCTTTAAAGGTAAGGGTGGGAAGGCCCTCCAAGGTCAGGGAGATCGTTGCCAAGTACATGGATAAAAAACCTTGGGAGATCGCCCAGATAACAGGGTTGAATATTAAGACTGTGGAGTATCACTACTACAAACTTAGAAAGGAGATGAAGGAGAAGGAGCAGAAGGATCTTACTCTATAAGAACTGCGTTAACTACCCCATCCTGTCCAGGTCTTGAGGTAACCTTTGCCTTACCTAACTCAGTTTCAATAATGGCCCCCTTTGTAATAATGTTTCTCCTTATGTAGTGTTTGTTGGCCTCGTTCTCCACTACGTTTAGTATTGCCACCTTCTTACATATACCCTTCTTAGGATCCATTACATTTGCATAGTTAGTTCTCAACAACCTAACCTTTCTATTTCCTCCCCTTGTTCTTATGATTTTCATCCTAACCTCTTCTGCCAGGAAGGTCTCGGTAGGTTCTCTACCCATCTCCCTTCTACGTTTCTTGGCGGCTCTCTTATACTTACCCCCTGAGGGTTTCCTGTTACTCCCACCCTGCCACACTCCCATCCTATCACCAGATCAACATTTTTTAACGGCAGAATTAAGAGAAAAATTATAGTATAAAAATTTATCTATGGGTGAAAAAGTGGATAAAATTAGGGCTTTCCTCGATTACCTAGAGGGAGAGGGAATAGAGAGGTGTGTACTCCTAAGTAGGGACAATATAAATTACTTCCTAGAGAGATATCCACCTTACAACTCCCTTCTAACCTTCCATGTGAAGGAGGGAAGGGCTGTACTTCACCTTCCAAAGTTGGAGTACAGAGGTTTCCAAGATGGGGAGATTGAGGTCTCCCTAATGGAGAATGTAAAGGATGTAATTAAGGGATGTGACGGTGTGGAGGAGACCTTCCCAGTGAAGTATCTCAAATATCTAGCAGGGGACTACAAGGTGGTGTCTAAGAAGTTGTTGGAGATGAGAAGCGTGAAGAGGGGGAGGGAGATAGAGTTTATCAGGAGGGCATCCCGTATAAGTAGAAGGGCTATGGAGTATGGAATAGAGTGTCTTAGTAGGGAGAACATTACAGAGATAGAGTTGGCAGGGGAGATAGAGTATAAGATGAAGAAGATGGGGAGTATAAAGCCAGCCTTTGACTCCATAGTAATTTCAGATAGAAAGACTGCACTTCCCCATGGACTACCCTCTAGGGATGTAATTAGGAATATAGTGGTTATCGACATCGGTGCAGTTTACAGGGGATACTGTTCAGACATTACTAGGACGGTAATACTAAAGGAGGATAGAAGGTACAGGGAGATCTATGAATTAGTAAGTGAGGTCAAGGGGGAGTTGGAGGACCACCTTAGAGAGGGTGTCCCTGTAAGGGAGTTGGATAGGTTGGCAAGGGATTTGATGGGAGAGTATAAGGGATACTTTATACACTCCCTTGGACATGGTGTAGGGGTAAGTGTCCACGAGGAACCTTCCATAAGTTCTAAAACTAGGGAGGATGTAACCTTGAAGGAAAATATGGTGATAACCCTTGAGCCAGGTATATACCTGGAGGACTTCGGTGTTAGAATAGAGGATCTCTACCTTATAAAAAAGGATGGATTTAAAATATTATAACTCCCTCTCCAGGCCTAACTTTATCATCTCGTCGAAGATATGCCTTGCATCATGGGGACCTGGACCACCCTCTGGGTGGTACTGGACACAGAGGATACCTCTCTCCCTAGATATTAGCCCCTCCACCGTGTTATCGTTTAAATTGATATTCCACACCGAGATATCCTTAGGTAGTGTTTCACCCCTTACAGCATAGCCGTGGTTCTGAGAGGTAATGTATACCTTATCTCTCTCTAGATCCTTCACAGGCTGATTCCCTCCCCTATGCCCAAACTTCATCTTGTAGGTCTCCCCACCTAGGGCCAGTGTAATAATCTGATGGCCTAGACAGATACCTGTAAGGGGGACCTTCCCTATAAGGGATCTTACAGTCTCTACAGCCTCCTTAACTCTTACAGGATCTCCAGGACCGTTAGATACCAGTACAAAGTGAGGTCTGTACTTCAGTATCTCCTCTGGAGGTGTATTGTAGGGCACCTGGATAACTGTACATCCCCTCTCAAGGAGACATCTGATAATACTCCTCTTAACCCCACAGTCTATAAGGACACACCTGGCAACCTCGTCCTCGGCCCTGTGAATAATTACCTGCCCTGTAGATACTAGAGGTACAAGGTCCATCTCCGAGAGATCCCTGTGCCCCCTGGCTAACTCAATATATCTCTTAATCTCCTTCTCCTCTATAGGCTCAGAGGATGTCTTCAGGAAGGCCTTCACAACACCTCCAGATCTAATCTTTCTAGTTATAAATCTGGTGTCTACGTAGTAGATGCCAGGGACATCGTACTCCTTTAAAAATCTATCTAGCTCCTCTCCAGTTAGATCCTTTACAACAAAACCCTCCACCTTAATCCCATCTGATTCATACCACCTCTCCTCAACCCCGTAGTTTCCAATAAGGGGATAGGTCATGGTAACGATCTGTCCCTTGTAGGAGGGATCTGTAAGTACCTCAACGTATCCTGTCATACTGGTGTTAAATACAAGCTCTCCTAGAACCTCCTTTTCAGCGCCAAACCCTTTACCCTTTAGTACAGTTCCATCCTCTAAAACAAGTATGCCATGCAAGTTCTCACCGATAATTTTGTTCCAGTAGCATCTTCAGGATGGCCATCCTCACAGGCACTCCGTAGAAGGACTGTTTAAAGTACTTGGCCTGTGAGAGGTTGTCTATCCTTGGATCTATCTCATCTACCCTAGGGAGGGGATGCATAACTATAAGATCCCTGTCCTTAACATGTTCCAACGTAAGTTTATACTTCCCCTTTACCCTCTGATACTCGTTGAGATCTGGAAACCTCTCCTTCTGTATCCTGGTTACATAGACCACATCTACACCATCTAGATCTATGGTCTTCATCTCGGAGAACTTTACCCCCCTCTCCAGGAGGTCGCATACTATCTCCCTGGGTATCCTAAGTTCCTCTGGGGATATAAACCTTATCTCCACATCTTCAAAGAGGGAGAGGGCGTAACATAGGGAGTGAACAGTTCTCCCATACTTCAAGTCCCCTAAAAAGGCCACTGTAATGCCGTCAATCCTTCCTATCTCCCTCAATATTGTATAGAGGTCTAGAAGTGTCTGGGTGGGATGTTGATTTGAACCATCTCCTGCATTGATAACTGGGACAGAGGAGTACTCACTGGCCAACCTTGCAGCACCTTCACAGGGATGCCTTATAGTTATTATATCTACGTAGTCACTAACTACCCTTATAGTATCTCTTAAACTCTCCCCCTTCATAACTGAGGTATTCCTTATATCTGTAAAGCCGATAACAGAACCTCCCAGTCTTTTCATGGCAGTTTCAAAGGACAGCCTAGTCCTTGTGGAGGGTTCATAAAATAGGGTAGCCAGTATCTTGCCCTCCATAATCTTTAATGTTTTCTTGGAGTTTAGAATATCCTCCATCTTCCTGGACTCTTCTAGTATCTCTAGAATCTCCTCCTTTCCCATATCCCTGATAGATATTAGATGTTTTAAGCCCACGGGGATCACCCTAGAAGTATTATGAAAATGACCATTATAATTATTTTATCCAGAGGGATCAAAAATGCAGTACCTTAGGGTGAATACCTTAAAGATATCTCCCCAGAGGTTGAGGGAGAGACTTGAGAGTAAGGGGATGGTGTTGGAGGACACCTATCTAGACTACATGTTTAAAATAGTGAAGTCCCCCTTCTCCCCAGGTTGCACTCCAGAGTATCTCTTTGGATACTACTACTTACAGACTGTATCCTCCACTGTACCTCCTATTGTCCTAGACCCCTCCAGTGAAGATATGGTGCTGGACATGTGTGCAGCACCTGGTGGGAAAACCACCCATATGGCCCAGTTGATGGGCAACCAGGGTATTATCGTGGCCAACGATATAAAGAGGGAGAGGTTGAGAAGCCTATCCTCCAACGTCCATAGACTTGGCATTAAAAATGTTTTAATCCTAAATATGGATGCCCTCAAGTTAGATAGACTTCAGGTGCACTATGACAAGATACTCCTGGACGCCCCCTGTACAGGAAATCCAGTAAAGGGTAGAAGTAGAGAGATTACAAAGGAGGATATAGAGTACTGCTCTAGGAGGCAGAAGGGTATGTTGGACGTAGCTCTCAACATCCTCAAGGTGGGAGGGGAGTTGGTCTACAGTACATGTTCCCAGGAGGTGGAGGAGAACGAGGAGGTGGTCCAGTATATACTGGATAGGAGGGAAGATGTCCAACTTGTTGATATCACCTACTTTATAGAGGTGGCGAAAGGTGTAAATATAAGGGAAGGTGGAGTAAAGGGGACCCTGAGGATACACCCCCCAGATGAGCCCTTCTTCATTGCAAAGTTTAGAAAGGTGAAGTAGACGTGAAAGTATGAAAATCGGAGTATCCTGTAGTGTATTTCTAGATTCTAAAATAAGTCTTTCCAGTGCTTTAGACTTTTTAGAGGAGAGGGTGAAGTACGTTGAGTTACTATGTGACGGCAGTATGGACGTTATGAGGGAGGAAAATATAGAGGTAGTGGACTCCTACAACTTAGAGTATACGTTGCACTGCCCACTGACAGATCTAAATCTCTCCTCCTTTAGGGAGAGGATAAGGGTGGCAAGTTTAGATCTAGTTAGGGATATACTAGAGGTTGCCAGTAGGATAGACAGTAGTATCCTAGTACTTCATCCAGGTTACTGTGTCTTCGAGGATGACTACAACCTAGCCCTCCAATCCCTTATAAAGACCTTGAAGGAGTTAAATAGAATCCAGGAGGAGTACAGTACCAGGATCGCCATTGAGAATATGCCCTCCTACAACATGTTTATGTTTAGGGAACCTAGTAGGGAGGTCCTGGAACATCTAGAGGAGATAGGGATAACCTTCGATATAGGTCACGCCTTCTTAAATAGAAATATTGAGGATTTCCTGGACAGGGAGGTTATAGATAAGATAGTCCATCTCCATATCCATGACAACTGTGGAGAACTAGATGAACACCTGTGTATAGGGAAGGGGAAAATACCCTTTAAGGAGTACAGGGATAGGTTGAGGAGGATAGGGGGTATAAAGATGATAGAGATGAAGAGGGAGGGTATTGGGGATATAGACAGGTGTATAGAGTCCCTGAAGGATCTGCTAGAATAGTTGTAAATCTTCTAATATTTAGAAATGGGAATTAAAAAAGTATTAATAAGATTTGGGGTTACTGTTATTTGACACTTTTTTGCCCCTGGTGATATTAATGATAAGTAGTAAGTACCCTGGCGATTGTAAGATTTACGTTGTTAAGAAGAATGGGGTAAGGGAGTTATTCGATGTAAACAAGTTGGTTAAATCCCTTTTAAACTCTCAGGTTGACTACAGACATATAAATGCTATTCTAGCTGCACTTCCCTCCAGGTTATACGACGGTATATCTACCGAGGAGATAAAGGAGGTTGTATGTGAGTTACTTAGAGAGATAGACAGGGAGAATGGAACTAACTATCTAGAACAGTACAGGGAGAAGAGTAGCTTAGTTGTTAGAACCTCCAACAATGAAATTCAACCCTTTGACAAAAACAGGATTATCAAAAAACTCATAGATGAAACTGGTCTCGACAGGGAAACTGCCGAGAAGATAGGAGATGAAATTGAGAAGTCTTTAAAGAGGCTTAACCTCAAGTATATAACAGCCCCTATGATAAGGGAGCTGGTAAATGCCAAGTTGATAGAGTACGGGTTGGAGGAGTACAGGATAAGGCATACAAGGTTAGGTATCCCCATCTACGATATTAAAAAACTTATTAATGAGGGGTGTAGGGAGAACGCCAACCTTATGCACAACCCAGAGTCCATACATAAGTGGGTTGCAGACGAAACTATGAAGCAGTACGCCCTCCTGGAGATATTTCCCAAGGATATTGCAGATGCTCATATGAGGGGGGATATCCATCTTCACGACTTGGAATACGCTGCAATAAGACCTGTCTGCTGTCAACATGACTTGAGAAACTTCTTCATGTATGGGTTAAAGGTGGACGGTACTGGAAGACATACAAGTGTCTCAAAACCTGCTAAACATCCAGAGGTGGCAATACAACATGCAGCTAAGGTACTAAGTGCCGCCCAGTGTGAGATGAGCGGAGGTCAGTCCATTGACGAGTTCAATATATGGTTAGCACCCTACATGAGGGGGTTATCTTACAGGAGGATAAAACAACTTATGCAGATGTTCATCTACGAGATGAATCAGATGTACGTTGCAAGAGGAGGGCAGACAGTCTTCAGTAGTATTAACCTGGAGTTGGAGGTACCTGAGTATCTAAGGGATAAGGAGGCTGTTGTTGCAGGGGGTGTAAGAGGTACCTACGAGGAGTACCAGGAGGAGGCTCAACTTATCCTAGAGGCCCTCATAGATGTTATGATGGAGGGGGATGCAGTAGGAAAACCTTTCCTCTTCCCAAACTTCATTGTGAAGTTGAGAGAGGGGGCATTTAAGGATGAAAATAAAGATCTTATGATAAAGCTTCACGAACTTAGTAGTAAGTGGGGAATACCTTACTTTATAAACATGTATCCTGAATGGCAGGTGGAGAATACCAACGCCATGGGTTGTAGAACAAGGTTAAGTGGAGACTGGAAGGGTGATGTAGAGATAGACACCTTAAGAACTGGGAATATGCAGTGGTATACCCTTAACCTTCCAAGGATAGGTTATGAGGCTAAAGGTGATGACGACAGGTTATTTGAAATACTCCATGAGAGGTTGGAGTTACTTAAGAGGGCGTTGTACATAAAACACCAGGTAACTGAGAGGGTACTTAAGTGTGGAATACTCCCCTTCTTAACACAGAAGTTTAACGGGGAGCAGTACTACAGGTATGAGAACACTACTAAAACCTTTGGTTTTGTTGGGTTAAATGAACTTCTAAAGTACCATATTGGTGAGGAGCTCCATGAGTCTAAATACGCCCTTAAGTTCGGGGAGAGGATAATTAGATACATGAGGGAGTATGCAGATAACTTAAGGAGGGAGACAGGTCTAAGGTGGAGTGTAACTCAGACCCCAGCGGAGAGTACTGCAGGGAGATTTGCCAGGCTAGATTACAGGTACTACAGAGAGGAGTGCAAATCTGTGGTAAGAGGTGATCTATCCAAGGTAGATACACTTTACTATACAAACTCCTCTCATGTTAGGGTAGATGCTCCAGTATCTGTGGGAGAGAAGGTAAGAATAGAGGAGAGGTTTCACCCACTTTGTAACGGTGGGCATATTACCCACTTCTGGAATATAGAGGCCTACGCAGATCCTGAGGTACTTATGGACATAACGAGGAAGATTGCAGAGAAGTCCAATATAGGATTCTGGACCTATACCAAGAATTTAAGTATATGTGAAGGATGTGGTAGGACAATGGCAGGTCTCAAGGACAGATGTACCTACTGTGGTAGTAACAGTATTCAGAAGTACAGTAGGATAACAGGCTATCTACAGAATGTCTCCAACTGGAACGATGCAAAGAGAAGGGAGTTATTAGATAGGAGGAGTAACATCCCCAGGATCTAAACTATTTTTTTGAATTCTACTCTGAATTTTTTGCCGAAATTCGTACCCCTCGAATTTTTGCACTACTATATAAATCAACCCCTCAATTTTCACCTATAGTGTGAGATTCTGGGGGGTGGTACGAAATTCGTACCCTTCCAAAATCTCGCTATGGACTCCTGTCCCAGTACCTTCCGAAATCCGTACCCCATAAAAAATAGTGACTTAACCTTCACTGGGGAAGGGCTGTTGTAGAGGATAGCAACACTGGCTATATAACAATAAGGTGTAAACTGTGGTTTTGAAGCGGATAGGGATTACAGTTAACATCCCCCTGAGAGCCCTCAGATAAGAGAGGAGGTATTCCCTGGATGTTCCAAAAGCGACGGATAACCAGAATGATTTTATCCTAATTACTGGGACTTTTTCTCCTCCTTAAACTCCTCTATAAAGGATACCTTCTCAACATCCAACCTCTTCAATATCTCATCTGCAACTATCTTTTTAAGTGCCCCTACATTTTTCAAGGGTATCAACATCTCCCCAGGTAGGGTGATACTAACCTCCTTCTCCTTAACTTCCACCTTCACCTTCTCAACATCTAAGGCAGGAATAACAAGTTTCAACAACTCCCTTACTATATCCTCAGGTTTATCTACTAACTCCTCTACCTTTAGGATGTATCTTACAGTTTTACCTGCCAACTGATGGTTGAAGTCCACTAGAACCCTTCCCCCATTTACACTTACTATCCTACCTACCTGGTTGTTTATGGTAACAGGCATTCCTACAACTGGATTTATCCCATGTTTCTTAAACTCTCTCAGAGGTACCAACTTGATCTTTGAAGGATCCCTCTTACCAAAGGCCTTTTCAGGTGGAAGCTCCAACTCCCTCTCTTCTCCTACCTCCATCTCTAACAGTGCCTCATCTAGACCTGGTATCAACATACCCTCTCCCACTATGACGGTAACTGGGCCGTACTTCATTCCAGGGTTGTATATCCCCTCCTTCTTGGCCAACTCCTCATCTGTAGTATCGAAGAGTTTTCCATCTACATAACCACTGTAGGATACCTTCACTATGTCTCCCTTCTCCATGCTAACACCTTATCCCTTTATAAAAAGTTGATAAAAGAGGGATAGAGGTATATATACTTTGTTAAGATTTATTAGTATATTTAAATTTATAAATATAAGAAACTATAAAAAAATATGGTGCGCCAGTCGGGATTTGAACCCGAGTTGCTGGCTTGGAAGGCCAGAGTGATACCAGGCTACACCACTGGCGCACTACAAAGTGCGGCCTCCGGGATTTGAACCCGGGTACCGGCCGTGGCAGGGCCGTATGATACCAGGCTACATCAAGGCCGCTTTATCTCTACCACGGGCAAAAGATATAAAGAATATAATGGTATATATAGATTACGATGTAGTGCAAAAATATTCACAAATAATTTCTACTTTAACCTAAAAAAGTACTCCTGGAAATTTACTATCTTTCCATTCTCCACAGGTATACCCTCAGATCTTAGAAGTTCTATCTTCTTCTCAACACCCATTACATAACCTCCTACTTCACCGTTGGATTTAACCACCCTATGGCAGGGTATCTCTACAGGTCTAGGATTCCTACTTAGTAACCTCCCCACCACTCTATACCCTCTGATTCCTAGAGCCTCTGCAACCTCCTTGTAGGTGGTAACCCTCCCCCTAGGAATCCTAGATATTAACCTGTAACACCTCTCTCTAAGGGAGCTACCTTCCATCTAAACCACACCCTTTGTACTTATTATCCCCTTCCTCTCATCTACCTGAGTAGCCATGTCCAGGGCCACACCAAAGGCCTTAAAGAGCGCCTCTATCTTGTGATGTTCATTTGTCCCCTTTACCTCAAAGTGTATATTCATCTTCCCGTTGTTTGCAACAGATTGGAAGAAGTGAATTACATTCTCTGTAGAGAAGTTTCCTATTCTCTCTCTAACTGGGATATACTCTCCAACGACGTAGGGCCTCCCCCCTAGATCTATGGCTACCATGGCACGGGCGTCATCCATGGGAATAATAGCCCATCCAAATCTCCTTATATTTTTCCTCTCAACCTCCTTTAAGGCGAGACCTAGGGCTATACCAACATCCTCTACAAGGTGATGGTCGTCCACCTCCAAGTCTCCCTCTGCATAGATATAGAGGTCGAAGGATCCATGTTTTGCAAAGGAGGATAGAACATGGTCAAAGAAGGGTATCTTTGTAAGGATCTCATACTCCCCAGTACCGTCGATATTAATAGTTAAAGTAATATTGGTCTCCCTGGTTTTCCTCTTGATCTCGAAGATCCTCAAGCTATCACCTAGGGCTGCATTAGACAGCCTTTACTACAGTATCTGTTTTTACACCTGTAAGGTAGGAGGGCCCTCCTTACACTTTCCAGAGCTATATATCCTGCCTCGTGAAGGATGGTGTCCTCCAACTCCCTGTCGTACTCCATACTTCCAAGACATGGGTAGTTGTGGTGGGCCTTGATTACCTCCTCCTTTAACTCTCCCAGGGACTTTCCCCTTATCCTCTTTGCTATGTAGTAGGTCATGCCACAGGGTGCCGACACCAACACCTTGGCATCTACCACCTTATGCCCCTCTACCTTTACCTCCATCTGTGGATATCCTATCTTGAAGTAATCTATAAATCTGTTAAGTATCTCCCTTCCCTCCCTCTTCTTTAAGGCGCAGAAAGGTTTTGGATTCTCAAAATCCATACCTAACTCTTCACAGATCTCCCTTAAGGTGTTTCTCATAGAGGGGGAGAGATCCTTGGGAGTTTCAGAGGGTACTATAAGTAACCTATACCCCCTATCCTCTATAATATAGGGGAGTTCGTAGAGGAGATCCTGATGAAGTTGGGCTATTACCACATCCCCCCTGGGGATCTCCGGGATATACTCAGAGGGATCCTCTATAAACTCCTCCTTCCCCACCGGAGGTATAACAACCCTCTCCACCTCCTCCCTATAACTCCACTCTCCACGACAGTTATAGCAGTCCTCACATATCCTACAGAAATCCCTGTCGTTTATTAAATGGTGATAAAATCTCTCCATACCCTGGTTACCCTCATGATATAGAAAAGTAAGTCTCATGGTTTTTCACCAGTTAATATATAAAAAAAAGAGATAAACAGTGGAAACAGGAAAATAGGGAATTATCCCTCAACACTAACACCATTCCTCATCCTTGGCCTACGCCACGTCAGAATGGCTAACCCTATGTTGAGGGGTTATGGGGATTTTTACTATACCCTGATCATCCCCAGGGAATACTCCCCTGTCACAGGGCTCACCCTCAAAATCCCCTTAAATTTTAAGTATCCCTTCAATATCGAACCCGCTATCATCGCAGGGGTAATCCCCCTATGCTCCATGTGGGTCGGTTCATTGAAGGGCATTGATCTATATAGTAGGATCTCCTATATAAACTTTAACCTCCACTGAGAGATAGCATGTAGTCGATAGCCCTTTTAGCCCTCTCTATTATCTCCTCATCTAGTACAACCTCGTACTTCTCCTCCACTAAACACCTCTCCAACTTCTCAAGGGTTATCCTCTTCATGGGCTCACAGATGGCGTCCTCCCTTAGAGGTATCAACTTCTTCTCCTCCCCCCTCTTCTCCAACTCTATCTTCAGCCTAGTTATCATGTCCACCTCGGTACCTATTATAAATACTTTCCCAGGGGAGTTGAGAACATGTTTAACCATACCTCCTGTACTGTAGACGTAATCTGCCATCTCCTGAACTTCAGGGTCACACTCAGGGTGCACTAAGACCTGGGCATCTGGATATCTCTTTTTAACTCTCAGTATATCATCAACTGTAAACTTCTTGTGTACGTAGCAGTGGCCATCTTCAGGTACTGGGATTATCTTCTTCCCAGTTCTCTTCTCCACGTAGTATCCAAGGTTCCTATCTGGTCCAAATATAATCTCCTCCTCTTCAAAGGAGTTTACCACGATATGGGCATTTGCAGAGGTACATATTCCATCTGCCAGAACCTTGACCTCTGAGAGGGTATTTATATATATAACCACCTTGGCGTTGGGATGTTTCTTTTTAGCCTCTACTATCATCTCAGGGGATAGTTGATGGGCCATGGGACACTCTGTATCCCTAATCTCAGGTATCAGTACTTTCTTGTCCTTATTAAGTATCTTTGCAGTTTCAGCCATAAAATCCACACCACAAAATACCACAATATCGGCATCTGTCCTCTCAGCTATCCTACAGAGTTCCAGGGAGTCACCTACAAAATCGGCAACCCTCTGGATCTCCTCAGGTTGATAGTTGTGGGCAAGTATTATGGCGTTTTTCTCCCTCTTTAATTTATCAATCCTCTCCCTTATGCCCATCACCATCCCTCATCTGTAGATACTGTTTAGAACCTTTAGACACTCTATTACCATCTTCTTCCCTATCTCATCTAAAATATATGGAGTTATAGGTTCCCCATCTTTTATATATTTCCCAGTACCTACAACGGTGTGACCCTCCTCTTTAAGTTTGAGATACCTTGCAGGACCCCTTGCATACTTGGCATCTGAGACCTTCACCTTCTCATCTATACCAAAGACCCCATCTGTACCTATGGTCTTTATCCCCCTCTTTTTACAGTAGTCGATTATCATAAGTCTTGTAGGGATGGTATCCCCTCCAGCGATACAGATTATAGCAACATCGCCTTTTATCATATGGAGATTGTCCACCTTTATATTCTTGGGAATCCCTACAACCCTCTCACTGTAAAACCTCTCTAGGAATTTAACCTTATATTCTCCAACCTTTCCTCCAAGTCTTCTATGGATAATGTCGTTCCTCTCTATCTTTGCCTCGTCAAATAGATATATCTTCTCAGGACCTCCCCTATGTACCTCCATCAGATTCATTGCAACACGAACTCCCAGTCTACCACATCCAATGATAGATACCTCCCCTCTAGGACGTAATCTCTTCTCCAGGTTCTCTATACTTTCCATAGTTATCACTATTGTTCTACTATCTTAAACGATTGATATAAAATAATAAGAGTTATTAAAATGGTTTAAAAAAGAGTAAAAAACAGTTACTATCAAAGACAGAAGAAATATACCCACCCTTGGAAAATCGTATTTTCATCGAAGCCCCATGGCTACTCTATACGACCGCCGTATGGGTGGGCCTGTCTCCGCAGTATCATCCTGGATCAACTGCGTACTACTATATTATCCTCCCATGGTATATAAACTTTTTTAACAGTGTACTAGGGAGGAAGCTAGATAGGGGTTGGCAACAGGGTGTTGATGGGCATAACCTCCAAGTACCCTACCATCTGGGGAGAGAAGTCCATCCATACCATTTACTATGCCCCTACCTCTCTCTACCCTATAGGCAAACCTTCCCCTTACCCTCACTACCTTTGAGTAGTGAAACTCGTGGGCCTTGAAGTTAACACCTCTTCTACCTATGGGACAGTCCTCTAAGAAGGTGCCACATACATAACTTAGACCCTGTACCTCCTTAGTCATTACACTGTCACACTTCAACAACCCTACCATCTCCACCCCATCTATAGATCTACTTAGATACATGAGACCTCCACACTCCCCGTATATCTTACCCTCAAAATCCCTTATAGACTCAATCATAGATCTGTTACTACTTAACTCCTTAGTAAATAACTCAGGATACCCTCCGCCGAAGTAGAGTACGTCACACTCTGGGACTTCAGCATCTCTCAGGGGGCTGAAGAATTTGATATCTCCACCGTTCTCCCTGAGGGCGTCGAAGGTATCCCAGTAGTAGAAGTTGAAGGCCTCGTCGTAGGCCACCCCTATACTACATCTCCTCCTATCTACATGCCAAAGTACTGTATCCCTCCTCTCCCCAAAGTCTACACTGTCACCTATCTCCACTATCCTCTCCAGATCTAGATACTCCTCAACTACAGAGGCCCAGAGATCTATATATCTCTCTATCTTTTCCCTATTCTCAGGTGTTGGTACAAGGCCTAGATGTCTCTGGGGTACCTTGAGTTTCTCATCCCTGGGTATACCTCCAAGTACCTCTATATCTGGCAGGTAGTAGGATACAGCCTCTTTTAACTTCCTGTAGTGGTTCTCCCCCCTGACCCTGTTGAATATAACCCCTTTAATATTCACATCCCTGTCGAAGATTCTAAATCCCTTTATAATCGCTGCAGCACTTCTTGTTAAACTTCGAGCATCTACTATGAGTATTACAGGGGCCTCCAGGGCCTTGGCTACAGAGGCTGTGGAACCTATGTCGTTGTGGGGGGATATACCCTCGTATAGCCCCCTGACACCCTCTATAATACTAATATCTTTATCCCTGGAGTGTCTCCAGAACAACTCCCTTATCTGCCACCTGTTCATAAAAAAAGAGTCTAGGTTTCTACTGTAGTTTCCAGTTGCAGTGGTGTGATAGGTAGGATCTATGTAATCAGGACCTACCTTGTAGGGTTGTACCCTGTACCTCCTAGAAAGTGCCCTCATTATCCCAGTGGATATAAGGGTCTTACCTACCATGGAGGATGTACCTGCCAGCACTACCCTTTTTAAATTCTTCATCCTTTTCCCTTGCTCTATTACTCCAGGATCTCGAAGTCTACCCCGTGGCCAAAGAGGTAGAGTATTACACTTACTGGTACCTCCCTACTTCTGTAGGTGTAGAGGTTGTCACCTATCCTTAAGGAGTCTATTCTCTCCTTTATCCTGATGTTGTAGTACTCCCTGTTGAACTTGGGATATACTGCATCTTTAAGAGGATCGAAGTACTCCAGGGTGTTGTACTTTACCTCCTTAACCATGAAACCTGTATAGCCATGTAGGGATCCTATAACCCTTAGTAGTCTGATGTCGTCCTCCATCACCTTCTCATCCAACTCCAACCTATTCCTCACCCTCTCTATTATTTCCAGTATCCTCCTTCTCTCCCTCTCATTTTTTCTCTCAATAATACTCTTCCAGTTACTACTTCTCTCCAACTGGGCTAACAACTTCTTGTTCCTTATGGCCTTAAGTATCCTCCTTCTCCAACCACTACCTACAGAGTTTAGATTTAGATTTTTTCCCAGGATGTACTCTATGAGGCACCTCCTCTCCTCCCTACTCCAGTGTTCAATGGTCTCCCTTATATCCTCATCCCTGGGCTTTATATAGATGTGATACCCCCTGTTCCCACTGAACACTATCCTTAAATCCCTCGTGGAGAGGCCAAAATCAGGGATTAGGAATTCATCTATGAGGATAAAAACCTGGTTCTTTCCCTCCTCTAGACAGTGTCTACATATCCAGTCCTCATCCCTGTGGGTACACCTCTTCACCTTATGGACATCTATATCAAAGGCTATCTCCCTTCTGAATAAGCCCTTCTTCTGGGCACCTCCCACTGAACTAGGGTATCTCATATAGGCTAGGGACTTGTAGAGGTGAAAGGGACTCCTATCTAACACCCATCTTAGATACTCCTCCTCGGAGTTAAAGGAGAGGTTCCTGTTGTCTACCTTATTTAGATATCCGTAACCTATCTCCCTATGCCTTATATCCTCTGGAACCTCCAACCATCTATTCTTCACGGCATCTCTAAAGTACTCCCTGTAGTACCTCCTTACCAGGTTGAATTTACTCCCGTTAGCCATCTCCATAGAGACACTCTTAGAAGTACTTTCTATCCTGAGGCGTTTTTACCTCGTTGATTATTCTCCTACCTGCCGCCACTTCATCTATACTGTGTATAACTCCATTCATGGACTCTACAACCTTCTTTATCTCCTCGTAATTTAACATGTTTCCCTCGATGGTGATTTTAATATTCTCTGTGGACTTGTCTATCTCATGTACAGTGATGTTTACTCCATCTACTCCCTCTAGGTTACACAACTTTAAGGCCAGATCTGTTAGTTTAGGTTCATGGGTTTTTAGGACGTCTAGGACTATCCTCCTTAGCCCCTGCAATTTCCACTCCTCCTCCCTTAATTTTTTAATACCATATATTGGGATGGGAATTATAAAATTTACTGTTAGTTATCTTTTAAAGTCCCAAGTTTTGCCAGTAGTGCACCAAGTTGTATTCTCTCGTTGGCCCCCTCCACTATCCTGTAGTCACACTCTCCAACAGCCTCGAGGATTGCCACCTTCTTCCTATCATCTATATCTAGATTTGGAATCTCCCTGAACATCTGTACAAGTATATCCTCTCCACTCATACCCCAGTCTATCATAAGTTTGGATAGGAGATCCCTGGCCTCGTTGAATTTACCATCTAAAGCCAACTTCATCATCTGGCGGATCTCCTCAGGTCTAGCCCTGGAGGCTACCTTGTAAACGATCTCGTCTGTAATATGTTTAGATACCGTTGCCGCAGTTTGTAACACATTTATAGCCTTTCTAAGATCACCCTCCGATACGTATATGATGGCATCTAAACCCTTCTCATCTATTGTAAGACCCTCCTTCTCACATATCTCCTTAATCTTCTTTGCAATGTCCTCCTTCTTCAAGGGGGAGAATCTGAATATGGCACACCTGGACTGGATAGGTGGGATGATACGACTTGGGTAGTTACAACTTAGTATAAACCTACAGACATCTGAGTACTTCTCCATAATCCTCCTAAGGGCATTCTGGGCGTCACTTGTAAGGGCGTCACTCTCATCTAGGAAGATAATCTTAAAGGGGGCACCTCCAATAGGTTTAGTCCTTGCAAAGTCCTTGACCTTAGTTCTTATTACGTCTATACCCCTTTCATCGGAACTGTTTAACTCCAGGAAGTTCTCCCTCCAGTTCTCTCCAAATAACTCCCTAGCTAGACATAGTGCCGTAGTGGTCTTTCCAACCCCTGGAGGTCCACTGAATAGTAGATGGGGCATGGATTTCTTTTTCACGTAGTTCTTCAACCTCTTTATAATCTCCTCATGTCCTGTGATCTCATCTAACCTCTTTGGCCTGTACTTCTCTACCCATGGGATGTCCATTTTTTCACCCTCTTTGATTACCTGTTCTTCATCTTCTTAAGGAGCTCTATCTCCCTATCGATGTTGAAATTTAATACCCCTCTAACTGAGAACTCCCCCCTTTCATTTACCCTACCAGTGAATACACACTCCTCCCCCAGGATCCTCTCAAATACCTCCTCGCCCATTCCCTTTAACTCCTCCCTAGGTATATTTAACAACTTCTCCGCCGCTGAGCCGTAAAGTCTACAGAGTATATTTCCTGTACCGTCGTCTAAGATTAAGGTGCACACTGGCACCTCCCTAGGTTCCACCTCTCCACATTCACTGCATATAAATTTACCCTCTTCACTTAGGGTCACTCTCCTGTTACAGTGGGGGCATAGGTGGAGGATAGGTTCCTGTTTTATATAGTCCACAACTGTACCTCTGATCTCGGCACTTTCCCCAGTCTCCAACTCCTTTATAAACTTTCTCTCTATGGCTATACTTACCCCCTGAGGATTTACCTCGATCCTTCCATACCTCCCCACATTCAACTCCATAACCCCCTCTCTCATGTATCCACTTACTACCTTTACCACGTCCCCCTCCTTTATATCCACAGTGGCATGCTCATCCCAGAGTGCAACCCTTATACTTCCAGTTTCATCCTCAATTACAATATTCCTCACCTTTCCAGTACTACCATCCTCCCTTTTAAACTCCCTTATCTCCTGAACCTCTATTACCCTCCCCACCGTTGTAACATCCCTCCTAGACCTCTCATCTAGGTATTTAAGATCTCCTATTTTGACCAACTCCTGGGCAAGATCTGGAACCTCTGAGGTGTCCTCCTTCACTACCTCGGAGTAGGACTGGGCTGAGAGGGTGATAACCTCCTCACCCTCAGGTGTAAGATAGGACTTTACCTTACAGTGTTTAATAAGTACAGTATCTCCCTCCTTTACATCCCTCAACTTCTGGATACTTCCACCCCAGAAGGACACCCTAACTCTACCATGTCTATCTGCCAGTACAACCTCCTGCACCCTACTCTCTCTATCCTCAAATTTAACAGTTCTTGGAGGGAGTATACGGAGAACCTTTCCCCTTATGGACACAGTTTTCCCCAGGTATTGAGGTAGTTGGGAGGTATCTACAATAGGACTCTCTACAGGCTCTCCCCTCTCCAAAACCTCTATCCTGTCCACCTGAATATCTAACCCCCTCATCCCCTCTCTCACATAACCCTCGACCTCTACAACATCCCCTATGTTTAACTCTATATCACTAAGATCGTCCCAGAGGGTACATCTAACTACACCGGTGTCATCCCTTAATATAAAGGCCTTTACCCTTCCAGAGGTACCATCCCTCCTTTTAAACTCCCTCTTCTCATAAACGGTGGCAACCTCCCCCCTTACCTTAGCCCTTATACCTGGCATAAGTTCCTCTACTCTATAGACCTCTTTTATCTCAGGGTATTTCTCCTCCCTGTACCTCTCAAGTTTCTCAATGGTGAAGTTACTTCCACTACTTAACTCTATTCTATCCCTCCACCTCCTGGCATAGGCATTTCCTATTCTCACTACATCTCCCACCTTTAGATCCTCTGCCAACTCCACCTTCTCATCCCAAAGTGTCAACCTTATAGTCCCAGTGTTATCGGCAATGGTGATACTTCTAACCCTTCCAAGGGTTCCATCTCTCTTTCTAAACTCCCTTACCTCTGAGATATCAACGATCTTTCCAGTTACCTCTACGTTACTCTGTCCCTCGGATATATCCCTTATAGAGAAGTCAAAGTCCTCATCCTCGTAATCCCCTATATCTATATTTAACTCACTGGCTATTATGGCAATTGCAGCCTCTCTACTTATCAAACCACCACTTTCCTCTATCTTCCTCTCTATTCTTCTCTCAAGTTCCTCCCATGATATCTTCTTTAGAATCTCTTTTACCAGTTTATCAGTGTCCATTGGGACCACCATAAGGATTTTATAAGTAGTGATTATAAAGAGAATTTTTATTAAAAATTTTTGTTAACTGGGGTAGAATGATCCAGAGATGTATATCCTGCGGTAAGGAGTACGGTGTAGATGAGATAGTCTACACCTGTAGATGTGGAGGGTTGTTGGAGATAGTCTACGATTACGAGGAGATTAAGGAGAGGATATCTAAGGAGGATCTTAGAAAGAGGGAGATTGGGGTCTGGAGGTATCTAGAGTACCTCCCTGTAAAGAACCCTAGAGGGATAGTTTCCCTCCATGAAGGAGGGACCCCCCTTTACAGATGTAAGAACCTAGGTGAGGAGTTAGGGTTGAGGGAACTCTACGTGAAAAACGAAGGTGCCAATCCAACGGGAAGTTTTAAGGATAGGGGTATGACTGTAGGGGTAACTAGAGCTGGGGAGTTAGGTGTGGATGTTGTAGGCTGTGCATCCACTGGGAATACCTCAGCCTCCCTTGCAGCCTACTCTGCAAGGGCTGGAAAGAAGTGTATAGTTCTACTTCCAGGGGGAAAGGTAGCCCTGGGAAAACTTGCCCAGGCTATGTTCTACGGTGCAAAGGTAATTCAGATCAGGGGGAACTTCGACGAGGCCCTGGAGATGGTAATGAAACTTGCTGAGGAGAGAAAACTCTACCTACTTAATTCCATAAATCCCTTTAGATTGGAGGGGCAGAAGACCATAGGCTTTGAGATATGCGACCAGTTAAATTGGGAGGTGCCAGAGAGAATTATAGTACCTGTGGGAAATGCCGGGAACATAAGTGCAATATGGAAGGGGTTTAAGGAATTTAGGGAGACTGGTATAATAGAGGATCTTCCAAAGATGACAGGTATCCAGGCTGAAGGTGCAAAACCTATTGTAGATGCATTTAAAAGGGGGTCTAGAAGTATAGTACCTGTGGAGAATCCTGAGACCATAGCAACTGCAATAAGGATAGGGAATCCAGTTAACTATCCAAAGGCCCTAGATGCCATCTACTCCTCTGGAGGTTATGCAGAGAGTGTAAGTGACAGTGAGATCATAGAGGCTCAGAAGCTCCTTGCAAGGAAGGAGGGTATATTCGTTGAACCTGCATCTGCAGCATCTATTGCAGGACTTATAAAGTTGCTGGATATGGGAGTAGTAGATAGGGATGAGAGGGTGGTATGTGTAACAACTGGTAACGGGCTTAAGGATCCAGATGCTGCCATAAGGGCCAGTGAGAAACCTGTTGAGATAGAGTGTGATATGGAAATACTTAAAAGTGTTATTGAAAGGATCTAGGAGGTGTAGGATATGGATTGGATAATAGAGGGTAGGGCCTGGGTATTCGGTGACAACGTTGATACAGATGCTATCCTTCCAGCGAGATATCTGGTGTATACTACAGAGGAGGAGTTGGCCAAATACGCCATGACTGGCATTGACCCTGAGTTTCCCAAGAAGGCGAAAAAGGGAGATATTATTGTAGGGGGGAAGAACTTCGGTTCTGGAAGTTCAAGGGAGCATGCACCAATGGGGTTAAAGGGTTTAGGCATATCCCTAGTTATTGCAGAGAGTTTTGCAAGGATATTCTACAGGAACGCCATAAATATAGGTCTTCCACTTCTAGAGTGTAAGGGGATAAGGAAACATGTTAAAGATGGGGATGTCCTGAGGGTAGATCTTAATAGAGGAGTTGTAAAAAACCTTACAACAGGTGTGGAGTTGAAGGCCCAGAGACTTCCAGAGTTTATGATGGAGATTTTAAAGGATGGAGGATTGATCCCCTACTTGAAGAAGAGGAAGTTGAAAAGTTAAAAATTGATATCCGATGATGAGAGTCATCCCTGCTGATAGGTGAGGAGACCCGGGCTGTTTATTTCCCCCTGTGCCCGATATGTGGGTACTTAAGCCTGAATGGTTACAGGTATTCTCCTGAAGATGTGAGGAGTTACCCTCCGATGAAGATGGGAGGCTGGAAGGTTATCCAATACTTTTAAAATCTTAGCGGATAACCAGAAGGGTCCTGAGGATACCTTATCCATTTTTGAGGTAGAAAGCTTTATTGATTACTACGTCTATTTTAATCCCTTCAATATTTAGATGGATTTCCGTCCTCTCAGGTATGGTGCTTACCCTGTAGATGTACTTGAAGTTATTCTCTCCATATAGGAGATATCCATAGTCAGGAAGTAACAGCACTATTGGATCAACTTCAAACTGTATAACACAGTTAATACCCTCGGAGGGATTAACCTCTTCAGTGATTATCACTACACCTTCAATCTTAAAGTCTGAAGAGTCTGTAGTTATGTTTATTGACAGTCCATACACTGGAGAAATAGCTATGGCCAGTATTAACCCTAAGATAGGAAGTAATTTTTTCATCTAAACCACTCATTATCAGCATTTTTATAACAAACTCTCCAAATTCCTTTCCCCCTTGAATTTCCTTTTAATCTTCAGTATGATTTCAGGGATAAAGGAAGCTATGTATGTCTTATCAGCATTTTTCAATACCTCCTCATCCCTTCCATTGCATCTGTAGACCTCTATTCCCACATCCCTCAGTACCTTTACAGTGGCCCTCTCTACCCAGGGATCTGGATCACTGATATATACCTCCTCAGGTTCTAAGACCTTGGACATCATCCAGGCTATATATCTACCTCCTAGCAACCCCAGTTTATCAATCCTCTCAATATCCTCCAAAGTGGTACTGTAATCCTCCAGTTTGTAGAGCCTACTGTTTTTAAAGGTTAGCCAGTGGGCGTCACCTACAAAGAGCCCTCCAAGGGTGTTGGGGTAAAACATACTCCTCCCCCTGTAATTTAAAAACTTACATCCCCTAACTAAGGCCCTGGAGAGGTTAATGTCCATCAGTCTCGTATTTAATCTACCTCCCTCAATCTCCTCTTTTATTATACTTAACACCCTTGGAATTCCAAAGTTCCCCCTTCTAGCACATCCTGGGGAGTAACCACACATATAACCGTGGTGGTTTTCACTGAAACCACTGAGTATTAGGTTCAATCCACTTCTAAGCCCTACCCTACACTCGTCCTCGTAGGCTCCATTTGTACCTACAACCCCTCCCTTAACAAGTATACGACTTACAGTAGTTGCCTTTGCAAAGGCCTTTAATCTATCCCTTGCACAGTTGAAGGGAGCCCCCTCGATGACGAATATGTCCACATCTAAATCAATACAGGACTTGATACCCTCTATAAGATCCTCATGCCCATCTCCAACATGAAATATCCCTTCTAGCCCTTTACCGTATTTCTTACAGGCCTCTGCAACAACTTTCATCTCCTCCAGTGGAGGGGCATGTCCCTTTCCCCCCTGCTCCTCTACAACGTTTATACATACAGTGGAGGCCATCTCTATCCATTGATAGAATTCATGGGCATACTCCTTCTCCTTCTCTATAAGTCTCTCATGTATCCTACCCCGTGGACACTCTTTAAAAGGTCCCCCTAAGTAGTAGCACTCTCCATAGCATTGAGTTATCTCCCTGGGAAACCTCATAGGACCGTACATACCAAAGTGATCCACATCTATAGGTACCTTCACCTTCTCGTAGATCTTCTTAAAGACCTCCAGAGGAGATAGCCCCTCCCTCTCTCCGATATCTCCAAGGGCATAGGCACATATATGAAGGGGAAAACCTATATGGTCTGCAAAGATACAGTTCTCCAGGAGCTCCCTCAATGTTAGTGTGGAGGCGCAGGGACCTACTGCCATCTCCACCACGTCACAACCTAGGGGAAACCTCCTAAAGTTACTTCCCAACCTTTGAATGTCCTCCATACTTAGATCATCTACCCCATCTACCACCTCTACTATATCACCCTCAGAGAGTTTCCCCCTGAGTATCTTTTTGATAATTTCCCTCCTTAACTCCAGACATGCATCTAAACTGTTAACAGCCTCCTTAATTAGATCCCTTATCATAGTAGCACATCCTTAAAAGGTGTAGAGATAAAAGTTGAAGTTTTAATGCTATTTAAATTTTTTAAATAGTCAACAAAAAACTATATATATTTTAAATGAGAGATAAATTATTGACTGCTTTTTTTATCAAATCTTTTATTTTAACCCTTTCTCTTTTTTCTACAATTTTTTTAAGGTGATAAGTTGTATAAAGTGGTAACTATCTCTGATACTGTTAGGGTACCTCCCAGTATGTTTGGAAATCCCCTTAAGGAGAGTATCCACAGTATACTGGTGGAGAAATACGAGGGAATTCTTGATAAAGACGTGGGTCTCATACTCTCTATAGGGGATATAAAGGAGATTGGTGAGGGGAAGGTAATATACGGGGATGGTGCAGCCTATCACCCTGTGGTTTTTGATGCCCTATGTTACATCCCTGAGCTCTATGAGGTTGTGGAGGGGGAGGTTGTAGACGTTGTGGAGTTTGGTATCTTTGTAAGGCTAGGCCCTCTAGATGGGTTAGTCCATATATCCCAGATCATGGATGACTACGTCTCCTACGATCCAAAGAATGAGAGGATGGTGGGAAGGGATACTGGAAAGGTGATAAAGAAGGGGGACATAGTTAGGGCGAGGATTATTGCGGTAAGTTTAAGGGAGACTAAAAAGAGGGGAAGTAAGATAGCCCTGACTATGAGACAGCCTGGTTTAGGGAAGTTGGAGTGGATAGAAGAGGAGAAGAAAAAGAAAAAAGTCCAGGTGGTAAGTAGGTGATCCAATGAAGGCCTGTTTAAAGTGCAAGTATCTAACAGAGGAGGATAGATGCCCCATATGCAACTCCGAGGTCTCTGAGAACTGGAGAGGGCTGTTAATAGTACTAAATCCCCTTAAGTCCGAGGTGGCAAAGAAGGTAAAGATTGATATGAAGGGAAGGTTTGCACTGACTGTGAAATAGACAGGGGAATTCAATGTATATTGTTACTCAGGAGTTGAGGAAGATACTTAAAAAGCCCTTTGGAAAAGTATATAAGGAGCCACCTTGTATAAGTGGAAAGGTTGTTGCCATTGGAGATATCACCACTAAGACCCTCTTATCTAAAAATATTATACCCCATCTCTCCATTTTTGACTTAAAAACTAGGAGGAATATACCTGTCTCTATAGACCATAGGTTTAGAAAGGTCTTTGAGGTAAAAAATCCTCCAGGCTGTATATCCGACGAGGCTATAGAGATGATTAAATACCTCTCTAAGGTAGAGGAGGGAAATACGGCACTTAAGGTGGAGGGAGAGGAAGACCTTCTGGCACTCCCTGTAATAAAGTACTTTCCCTACGGTACCTACGTACTCTATGGACAGCCTGATATGGGTGTAGTGGTACTAAGGATAGATGAGGATTTAAAGAGAAGGGTAGATAAAATATTCTCACTTATGGTAAAGAGGTGATAAGATGGAGATAGAAGTACTATCTGAGAGGGAGAATCCTCTGTTGAACAGGAAAGAGATCAGATTTTTAATAAGACATGAAGGCCCAACACCTACTGTAAAGGATGTAAAATTAAAGATAGCTGCAATGTACAACGTAGATAAAAACTTGGTAATCGTGGATAAAATAGATCAGGAATTTGGTAAGATGGAATCTAGGTGTTACGTAAAGATATACAACGACGAGAATACCATGAAGATAATAGAGAAGAAATCCACCTTGGAGAAGAATAAGATAGAGGAGGAGAAGGAAGGCGAAGGTGATAACAATGGCTAAGCATCAAAGTGTCCAGAAGTACAAGTACTACAAAATCGAGGATGGTAAGGTAATAAGGTTGAAGAAGACCTGTCCAAGATGTGGCCCTGGTGTATTCATGGCGGAGCACCTAAATAGATACGCCTGTGGTAAATGTGGATATACGGAGTGGAAAAAACCTAGTAAGAAGTAATTTTTACGATTAGCTATGAAGGGAAGTTTAGCTATTTACAAGGGGATAAAAGACAGTAATATAGACTTTGTCAGTGGAGTACCCTGTGTTAACCTGAAAAACCTTATCTCCCTTATAGAGAGGGATAGGGACATTACCTATATCCCTGCTACCAGGGAGGAGGAGGCTGTTGGAATCTGTGCAGGAGCACATCTTGCAGGTAGGAGATGTGCCATCCTTATGCAGAACTCAGGTCTTGGAAACTCTATCAACAGTATAGGGTCCCTCTGTAAGGTCTATCAGATTCCTCTACTTTTTGTAATTAGTCATAGGGGGGATCTAAAGGAGAAGATACCTGCCCAAGTTCCCATGGGAAGGTGGACTAAAAAATTACTTGAAACGATAGAGATGCCTTATTACTGTCCAAAGACTCCTGAAGAGGCCTACAAGATAATTAAATATGGGGCGGATTATGCCCATGTCATAGGTTACCCCGTTGCAGTACTCTTTGACGCCCTGTATTGGGAGTACGACAGTAAAGGTGAAAGGTTATGAGGATAAAGGTAGGGGTCCTAGGGGCCACTGGAAGTGTTGGACAGAGGTTTGTCCAGCTACTTAAGGACCATCCCTTCTTTGACTTGGAAGTCCTTGCAGCCTCTGAGAGAAGTGCAGGTAAGAGGTATTCTGAGGCCTGCTACTGGTACCTCCCAGAACCTATACCTGAAGATATTGGGGAGAAGATAGTTGTCCCCACAGATCCAGATCATGAGGCATTTGAAGACGTGGATATAGTTTTCTCAGCCCTCCCCTCAGATCTGGCAAAGGTTTTGGAGCCTGAATTTGCCAGAAGAGGTAAGTTGGTCTTTTCCAACGCCTCAGCTATGAGGATGGAGGAGGATGTCCCCCTAGTTGTACCTGAGGTAAACCCTGAACACCTGGAAATATTGGAGATCCAGAGGGAAAATAGGGGGTGGGATGGAGGAATAATCACCAACCCTAACTGTTCCACCATCTGTGCAGTTATTACCTTGAAACCTATAATGGATAAATTTGGAGTAGAGATGGTGAATATTACTACGATGCAGGCTGTCAGTGGGGCAGGGTACTGGGGGGTTCCATCTATGGCGATCCTGGATAATATAATCCCCTACATTAAAAATGAAGAGGAGAAGATGGAGAGTGAGAGTCTTAAGATAATGGGGGATTTGGAGGAAGGTAGATTTAAATACGCCAACTTTAAGATTGGAGTATCCTGTAACAGGGTTCCTGTAATCGATGGCCATCTCGAGAGCATATTTGTTAAGACCCTGGAGGAGGCAGAGCCTGAGGAGATAGTAGAGGTTATGGATAACTTCGACCCCCTGAAGGATTACAACCTTCCAACATATGCAAAACCTATTGTCATCAGGAGGGAAGTTGACAGACCTCAACCAAGGTTGGATAGAGATACTGGTAGAGGTATGTCCATTACAGTAGGTAGGGTTAGAAGAGACAACATATTCACAGTTAAGTATACCGCCCTGGAGCACAACACCATAAGAGGGGCTGCTGGAGCAAGTATATTGAACGCCGAACTCTATATCAAGAGGTATCTCTAAAAACTTTATTACCTCTGAAGTATCTCCACCTTATTTTTATGGCCTACAATTACCTTATCTACCTTTGTAAAGATGCCGTTCTCCACAACTCCAGGTATGTTGTTCAACTCTTTTTCCACCTTCTCAGGATCTTTCAACTCTATGAATACATCTATTATCATATTTCCGTTGTCTGTGATTACAGGACCTCTCTTCTTCTCAGCCATCCTTATGGAGGGTGCTGCATCCCTCTTAAGTAACTCCTTTAGAACAGAGGCGTATGCAGGTGGAAGTACCTCTAAGGGTACAGGTGTCCTATCTCCCAACACCTCCACCACTTTACCACTGTCCACGATGACAACAAACTCCTCTGCATAGTAATCCACTATCTTCTCCATTGTATGGCATCCCCCTCCACCCTTTATCAGACTTAGAGATTTCCTCTCAACCTCGTCGGCACCGTCTACGGCGATATCTATAACGTCACACTGATCCAGGGATACTACAGGTATTCCATTTTTAATGGCTAACATACGGGATTCAAAGGAGGTGGGTACTCCAAATACACTTAACTCCTCCTCGGCTATCCTCTTCCCCAACTCCTCTATAAAGATGTTGGTAGTAGTACCTGAACCTAGGCCTACTATCATTCCATCTTTTATAAGATTTAGTGCCTCCCTTGCAGCAATGTATTTCTCCTGTTCTTTACCCTTTGACCTGGATCTTCTACCTCTGGCCATGGTTATCCCCTATATCCTAACTGGGATATTTCTATTTAAGAGGTACTCCTTAATCTCCCTGATGGTACACTCCCTGTAGTGGAGGATACTGGCCATTAAGGCTGCATCAGCCTTTCCATACTTGAAGGCCTGATAGATATGTTCCACTGTTCCACAACCTCCACTTGCTATAACTGGTATCCCTACATTCTCAGACATCAACCTTGTTAATTGAATATCGTAGCCCTCCTTGGTACCATCTGCATCTATGCTGGTAAGGAGTATCTCTCCAGCCCCTAACTTCCACACCTTTCTACCCCACTCTATGGCGTCTATCCCTGTTCCTCTTCTACCTCCGTATATATACACCTCGAACCAGCAGTACCCCTCCCCTACTTTTACAAGGTTTTTTCCACTTTCCCTGGCAGCATCTACTTCCTCTCCCTCTACATATCTCCTCTTTGCATCTATAGCAACTACCACACACTGGGATCCAAATATCTCACTGGCCTCCCTTATTAAATCTGGGTTTTTAACTGCAGCGGTATTAACAGATACCTTATCTGCACCTGCCCTAAGTAATCTTCTAAAGTCTTCAACTGTCCTAACACCTCCTCCAACGGTTAAAGGTATAAATACCTGCTCTGCAGTTCTCTCCACTAGATCTATAAGTATATCCCTCTTCTCATAGGACGCAGTAATATCGAGAAACACCAACTCGTCGGCACCCTCTTCATCGTAGATCCTAGATAACTCTACAGGATCCCCTGCATCCCTGAGATGGACAAATTTAGTCCCCTTTACCACCCTCCCCTCCTTTATATCGAGACAGGGGATTATCCTCTTCGTTAGGATTTTATCACCTTTATCCTAATTTTAAAGTAAAAAGTAATTATTATTAGTTTGAAATACACTATTTATATTTTCAGTAAATAGGTGTTGGTGGGATTAATGGTGGTAGAACAGATTATCTCAGGAAGTAAAAAAGTACTGGAGATTACTAAAGATACCCTTAAGGATAAGGAGGATAACATAAAGGTAGGTTATCCTGGAACCAACTACAACCTTCCCATCATCTACGGTTTATTGGGAAAAAAGATTGAAAGTGTTGGGGATCTAAAGGAGCTTATCAAATCCCTGAAGGTTAAGGAGGAACCTACCCTGGAGAACGCCCTTGAGGCTGGGGTTATAACTCTCATATGTGCAGAGGCTGTAGAGGCTCTTAAATACGCCCTGGAGGAGGAGCCCTATAAACCACCTTATACAGGTTTCATCCCAGATGAGGTTTTAAGGGATCTTGGGGTACCACTGGTAGAGGGTAAGATCCCAGCTATCCTGGTAGTTGTTGGTAAGGTAGGTGACAGGGAGAAGTTGAAGAAACTTGTAGAGGATATCCAGAGGAGGAATATACTGGCCCTCTTCATAGGTGAAATCGTTGAGGAGATGATATCCCTAGGTATGGAGTTAGGTTTAGATAAACTACTGGTTCCCCTTGGAAGGGATATCACCTCTGCCATCCACGCTGCAAACCTTGCAATAAGGGCTCCTCTGATATACGGAGGTATAGAGCCTGGTAGGAAGGAGGAGATTGTAGAGTATATAAGGAACAGGGTACCTGCAGTTGTAGTGGCCCTGGGACCTCTAGATGATATAGCCCTGGCTGTGGGAGGGGGATGTATTAAGATGGGAATTCCAGTAATTACCAACAACGAGGTACCTGAGATCAAGGGGGCCTTGGAAACCTCAGATATTGAGAATATAGTAGAGAACGCCTTGAGGATGAGGGGGATAGAGGTAAAGGTTGCAGAGTACCACATCCCAGTGTCTGTAGGTCCCATGAACGAGGGGGAGAGGATAAGGAAGCCTGATATGTACGTGGAGTTGGCAGGGCCTAAGTCCTACGGTTGCGAATTAGTTCTCATAAAGGAGGATGTGGAAGATGGAGTAGAGATCGTTGGAGAGGATCTAGATAAGATGGAGGAGGGAAGTAGTGTACCCTTTGCCATAGTTGTAGAGGTTGCAGGAAAAGGTTTAGAGGAGGATATTGCAGGGGT
>DQVW01000093.1 GCA_015661555.1 Methanothermococcus okinawensis | reverse complement strand
GTACCCCAATATCAGGCACAGGGGAAGTTAATGTTACTGCCTATAAAATAGCTCCATAATATTTCTCAACCCTTCCTCACTATCCACAACCTGAGCCCTAACTTCCCTCAGTATCCTCTGGATAGTAAACTTCTTATTTCTCTCATACCTGTGGGCAGTCCTTAAGAGGGGACAGCCATATCTCTGTTTTATCTCAATACCTACACTTTTCAGTATCTCTCTACATTGATTCTTAGTTAGGGAGAGGAAGGAGGGTATGTTTATTCTAACTATATTCCCCTCCTTTACAACAGAGAGATAACCACTGGATAACATATCCCCAAATATCACATATTCAATGCCCTCCTCCCTGGCGTATCTCATAACACTCTCTTCTATCCTCTTATGACATCTACCACAGGGATGATACCTCCCCTCCAAGGTAGCCAATTTAATATCCTCAAAATCTATCTCTATAAACCTGTGGGGTATTCCCAAATTCTTCACAAGGTGGGATATCCTTCTCCTATCTTCTTCCTCCATAATATCTGGTGAGTAGATAGTAACCCCTACTATATCGAAGATCCTTCTAGAGATCAGTGCAGATGCTGTGCTGTCCACACCTCCGCTAAATGCTACAACAGCCCTCTCCCTTTTCCCCTTCCCCTCCTCAAGGATATACTTTAGAAAACTGTCAAAATCCCTACTAAGTGATAGAAGTAGACTTAACTTATTGTAGATCTCAGGTTTTAGCACCCCTCTACTGTAGAGGTTCTCCAAGTGTTCCCTGGAAACTTTTAATAGAAGGTCCCTTAACTCAGGATACATATTATCATTATTTTAATTCTTCTGAGAATCTCCTTATCTCCTCTAACTTCTCCAACACCTTTCCACTATCTATTGCATTGTTTATCATCTCTACAGCCTCTGGATAATCTGATGCAATCCCAGAGATATAGAGGGCTGCAGAGGCATTTAACACTATAAAGTTCCTATCCTCATTTACTTCACCAGAGAATACCTTAAGTATCCTCTCTGCACTCTCCGCAGGACTACTACATGGTACTATTCTACTTCTCTCCAGCCCAAAGTCTTCGGGATATAGGGTGTACATCTCCATCTTTTTACCCTTAACCTCACATACCTTTGAGGGTCCCCTTGGATTCAACTCATCTAGCCCATCCCCATGGACTACAAGGGCTTTCTTAACCCCAAGTAACTTCAAGGCCTCTGCAACCTTCTCCACAAGATCTGGGGTGTTAACTCCTACCACCTGATATTCAGGTTCTGCAGGGTTTGCCAAAGGGCCTAGGATGTTGAAGATGGTTCTTATACCTAACTCCTTTCTAACAGGCATGATCTTCCTCAGGACTGGATGATACCTTGGGGCGAAGAGGAAGACGTAGTTTGTCTCCTCTATCATCCTCCGGGCATCCTCTGGTGGAATGTCTATCTCAACACCTAGAGCTCTTAATACATCTGCAGAACCACTCTTAGAGGTAATTGACACATTTCCATGTTTTGCAACCTTCGTAAATGTGGAGAGTATTATGGACACAGCTGTACTTACATTTATAGTGGAGGCTCTATCTCCCCCAGTTCCACAGGTATCCAGTAAACCTCTACCAAGATCTACCTTGATAGCCCTGTCCCTCATAGCCTTTGCAAAACCTGCAATCTCCTGGGGTGTAACTCCCTTAGTCTGAAGTGCTGTAAGGTAGGCACCTATCCTAACCTCACTCTCCTCAAGTAGCTGATTAAAGAGGTTGTAGGCCTCCTCAAAGGTGAGGTTGTAACCCTCCACTATCTTATCTAGCATAACCTGGCCTCCACAAAACTTTTAACAAAATTCAAAGTATCTTCAGCTTTCATAAAACTGGTACCTATAAGGGCTGCATCGGTGTATCTTAGGGCTACCTTTAGGTCCTCCAAAGTTGAGATGCCACTTTCACTGACAGAGACCACACCCTTTGGAAGGTATCTAGACAACTTCACTGTAAGGGATACGTTACCGTCATCACGTTCCAACTTGGAGATGTCCCTGTTGTTTATTCCTATCATGGTGGTGTTAGTCTCCCTGGCTATCTCCATCTCCTCTATACTGTGAACCTCAACTAAGGTATCTAACCCATGTTCCAGGGCGTAGTCGACGAACTCCCCAGTTCTCTCCCTTAGTAACCTCCCTATAAGTAGGATTGCACCTCCCCCCGCCTCTGCAGTTCTCTCTATCTCCTCCTTTGTGGTAATAAAGTCCTTTCTCAAGACTGGGAGTTCTGTAGATGCACATATCTTTTTAAAAACTTTAAAGTCCCCCTTGAAGTACCTTCTATCTGTGATATAGGATATACCTGCAACTCCAGCCTCCTCGTATATCCTAAGGATGTCCATCTCCTCCCTACCTCTAAGGAGGTCACCATACTTAGGGGAAAACACTTTTATCTCCGCAATAATGGGATTTTTACCCTCCCTTTTCCTCCCCAATATGGACCTTGCCATCCTGTACATAAGATCACCTTAGTAGTTGAGGTACTCACAGATCTCCTTAGCCCAGTAGGTTACTATAAAGTCTGCCCCAGCCCTTTTTATAGAGAGGAGTATCTCCATTATAGCCTCTTTTCTATCTATCCATCCCCTCTGGGCAGCAGCCTCCACCATGGCGTACTCCCCACTTACACAGTAACTCCCAATAGGCACCTTGAAGTTATCCCTGGCCAATCTTAGAATATCTAGATAGGGCAGCCCAGGTTTTATCAGTATCATATCAGCCCCTTCCTCTATATCCAACTCTATCTCCCTTAGAGCCTCTCTCCAGTTCCCAGGATCCATCTGATAGGTTTTTCTATCTTTTAAACCGTATCTAGGAGCACTTTCCGCAGCATCCCTAAAGGGCCCATAGAATGCCGAGGCGTACTTTACTGCATAACTCATAATACATACATCGCTGTAGTTGTTCTCCTCCAGGGTTTCCCTTATAGCCCTAACCCTCCCATCCATCATATCAGAGGGTGCAACAACATCTGCTCCACTTTCCGCATAGGACAGTGCTATCTTAGAGAGGATCTTGAGGGTTTCATCGTTTAGGACCTTGTTATCCCTTAGTATACCACAGTGTCCATGGGTTGTATATCCACATAGACAGGTGTCTGCTATAACCAGGATTTCATCTCCCAGTTCCTCCTTTATACCCCTTATAGTCCTTTGAATTACCCCATCTTTGTTGTAGGCGGAGGATCCGAACTCATCCTTTTTCTTAGGTATGCCAAAGAGTATAACACCGGGGATACCAAGGTCTGCAATCTCCTTACACTCCTCGATGGCAGACTCCACACTGAACCTGAACTGGTTAGGCATTGAGGGTATCTCCCTCTTCCCCCTCTCTATCCTCTCATCTACAAAGAGGGGCATTATAAGATCCTTCTTAGTTAAAGTGGTCTCCCTAACTAACTCCCTTATCCTCTCGTTTTTTCTAAGTCTCCTAGGTCTGATCAGCATACTCTCTCCCCTTCTATTACTCCACTATCAGGGAGGCGTACCCTACAACAGAGGAGTAATCCTTGGTAATATCTCCAGAGGTGGAGTAGGCCAGTAATTTAGCATCCCTTGCACCAAGTTCCTTCATGGCCCTTATCATGGCCATTGTAGGCCCATAGCCACACATAGTTATGTTGTTGTTTACCACGGTGATGTAAAGCTCCCTCTCATCCATGTCCAATATGGCCCTTATTGCCAGGGCGTCCTTCTTTGCCGCAATATCCTGAGGTTCATAGTGGGTGAAATCTGTAGATGCCACAACTACAACTCTCCTGTCCAAATCCTTAGCCACCTCTGCTATGGCATGTCCAACCTCTATGGCGGTTTCATAGTCCTGCATCATCATACATATGGGTACCAACTTGAAATTTACAGGGTGCAACATACTCAGATGCTGTAGGAAGGGAAGTTGAACCTCGATGGAGTGCTCCCTTAGATGGGCAGTTTCATCTAGATCTATAAGATCACACTCCCTCCATAATCTATCTACAAAGAGATCATCTGTCTCCATATCTCCCAGAGGTGTCCTCCATATACCCTTCATAGTGGAAACCCCTGAGCCCAACCCTGTATGGTTAGGTCCCAGGATTACAGCTGTAACTTCTCCATCTACCCTGGAAGATAGTGCCTTGTAGGAGTGGGCTGCAACAGGTCCAGAGTACATATAACCTGCATGGGGACATACAAGACCTACAGGTTTCCTAAAAATCCCCCCTGTTGGAAGAGAGCCAGGACCTAATTCATGGAGGTAGCAGTACTCTATAGTCTCTATAAGCTCATGTGGATCTGAGGGATAGAACATACCTGCAACTGCTGGGTATCTCACCGTCATTTTCATCCCCTTTATCGTTAATTTTATATTAAGTATAAGGGGTATTATCTATCTTTGCACTTAAATATTCTACCATAGGGATGGTCATGAAAACTATCAGGGAGATCAACGAGAAGATAAAAAAAGGGGATGCAGTGGTAGTGACGGCAGAGGAGATGATAGAAATTGTAGAGGAGATGGGACCTAAAGGTGCTGCAAAGGAGGTAGATGTTGTTACAACAGGTACCTTTGGGGCCATGTGTTCCAGTGGGGTATTTTTAAACTTTGGCCATTCAGACCCTCCAATAAAGATGATGAGGACCTATCTCAACGGGGTGGAAGCCTACTCTGGATTGGCGGCAGTTGACGCCTATCTAGGTGCTGCACAGCCAAACTCTGACGACGACATAGACATCAACTACGGTGGAGCCCATGTTATAGAGGACCTTGTTGCAGGGAAGGAGGTGAGACTTGTTGCAGAGGGGTATACCACTGACTGCTATCCAAGGAAGCGGGTATCCACAACTATAACCCTAGAGGATCTAAACCAGGCCATAATGGTAAACCCAAGAAACTCCTATCAAACCTATCCAGCAGCAACCAACAGTAGGGAGGAAAAGATCTACACCTATATGGGTACACTACTTCCAGAGTACTCCAATATAAACTACTCGGGAGCAGGGCAGTTAAATCCCCTCCAAAACGACTACAACAGGGAGAGGAAAACCTACAATACCATAGGTATAGGCACTAAGATATTCCTAGGTGGAGGTATTGGATATATTATAGGGGAGGGTACCCAGCACAACCCAGAGAAGGCCTTTGGAACCTTGATGGTAAAGGGAGATTTGAAGACCATGAGTACCAAGTTCCTCAGGGCAGGTACCATGCCCAACTACGGATGTACCCTCTATGTAGGTGTGGGGGTTCCCATCCCAGTACTTAACGAAGAGGTTGCAAAGGCCTGTGCTGTAAGAGATGAGGATATCCAGGTACCTATCTTAGACTTTGGAGTACCTAGGCGAGATAGACCTGTTGTGGCGAAGACTAACTACAAGGAGCTTAGGAAGGGGGAGGTCACCATTGAGATATACGACAACGAGTTGAAGAGATGGGTGGAAAAAACTGTTAAGACAGCCTCTGTCTCAAGTTATAAAAAATCCAGGGAGGTTGCAGAGGAGCTTAAGAGATGGATACTCAACGGCGATTTTACACTCTCGGAACCAGTTGCCCCCCTGGGAAGAGGTTCCTGTAAACCTATGAAGGCAGAGGCCAAGTTGGTAAGGGACATACTAAGTAGACCACCAATTGTGGCGAGGCCAAATATATCCATAGAGGAGGCTGCCAGGATACTTACGGAGAAGAATATAAACCACCTGCCTATTGTAGATGAGGAGGGGAAGCTACTGGGAATAGTAACATCCTGGGACATTGCAAGGGCTGTAGCCCAGAATATAAAGTCTATTTGTGAGATAATGACTAGGAAGGTTATCAGCTCCACCCTAGATGAGCCTATAGATGTTGTGGCTAGGAAGATGAGTAGGTACGATATATCGGGAGTGCCAGTGGTGGACAGCAGTGGAAGAGTCGTTGGAATGGTAACTGCAGAGGACCTCTCCAAATTACTGGGACACAGGAAATTCTAAGCTGGTGAAAATCTATGAAGAAGAGGATATACTACTGGGTACATGAGGAGTACAGGGATAAACCTATAATAGCCAAGGTTATCCTGGAGACCAAAGTTTTGATAAATATCCTAGTGGCAAAGATGAAACCCCAGGAGAGTTTCCTAATCCTGGAGTTAAGTGGGAGTGAGGAGCAGATCGAGAAGGCCCTGAACATGTTAAAGAAGTATGGGGAATACGAGGATATTCCTAAGACCATAGAGAAGAATAAGGAGAGATGTATAGACTGTGGAGCCTGTATAGTACACTGCCCAGTTAACGCCATATCTAGGGAGGAGGATTTCACCATAGTGTTTAACGAGAAGGAGTGTATAGGGTGTAAAAACTGTGTCAAGATATGCCCCCTTAAGGCTATAGAGGTATGTGAGATTTAAAAAGTCCAAGAAGGTGATGAGGTTGTGAGTGTGCTGGAGCTAGTGGAATCTGTTAAACAGATGACAGATAGGGACTGGAAGGTCCTAAGGACAATTGAGTTGGCCATGAGGAACCATGAGTGGGTACCTGTAGATGAGATAGTTAGAAGATCTAAGTTTGACAGTAACGAGGTACTTTACAGGTTGAAGGTACTTAACAGGCATAAGTTTGTAAATAGGAGTACCTACGGTTACAGGCTGTCCCATAAGGGATACGACGGGCTGGCTTTGAACGCATTTATAAAGAGGGATCTTATAAAGGCTATAGGTAACAAGTTAGGAGTGGGAAAGGAGGGAGATGTATTTACAGTACTTCTAAGTAGCAACAGGGAGGCTGTTTTAAAGTTTCACAAACTGGGAAGGACATGTTTCACAAGGGGTAAGAGGTATAGACCATACCTGGCAGATAAGAGACATATAAGTTGGCTCTACGCCTCCAGGTTAACGGCCGAAAGGGAGTTCCAGGTGTTAAACGACTTATACCCCCTTGTAAAGGTGCCTGAACCTATAGCTCAGAACAGGCACGCCATTATCATGGGTAAGTGGGACGGGATAGAGTTGAAGAGGGTAGACCTAAGGAAGTTGGACATAGATATCAAGGGCTTTTTCTGGGATATTGTAGAGGAGGTAAAGAAGATGTACAACCTTGGATACATCCATGGGGACCTTAGCGAATTTAACATACTGGTAAATGAAGAGGGAGACTTCTTAATAATCGACTTTCCACAGGCCATAAAGTTGGGGGAGGACAAGGTTGTGCTGGACATTCTACCTGGAGAGTTCAAGATGGATACGGAGTACTACCTTAAAAGAGACATAGAGAATCTCCTCAGGTACTTTAAAAAATACGGTATTAGGGAGAGTGTAGATGAGATATACAACTACGTAGTAGGTAAGGGCTAACATGAAGAAGAAGTACCTGGAGATAGTACTGGACAGCCTGGATCCCCATCCAAATCCAAAAGCTCACCTGGAGCAGTATACCATAGGAGGGAGGCTTGCCAGTGAGTTACTCCTCTTTGCCAGAGGAGATATAGAGGGTAACTTTGTTCTAGATCTAGGTTGTGGAACTGGGAGGTTGGCCATAGGGGCAAAACTCCTTGGGGCAGGGAAGGTCCTAGGTATAGATATAGACAGGGAGACTGTAGAGTGTGCAAGGAAGAACCTGAAAAAGTTGGAGAGAATACCTGTGATAAAAAACTTAGGTGTAGATCTAGAGGAAATTTTCAACACTGTACTCTTTTTAGAGATGGATGTCAAAGAGATAGACAGAGGTTTTATAGAGAGATACCTAGAGGATGAGATGAAGGTTGTGGTGATACAGAATCCCCCCTTTGGCTCCCAGAAAAAACATGCAGATAGGATATTCCTGGAGAAGGCGCTGGAGATAGGAGACGTTGTATACACCATCCACAACTCCTCAACTAGGGACTTTGTAATAAATTACATCCAGGAAAAGGGCAGAAAAATAACCCACCTCTTTGAGACGAGATTTAGGATCCCTAGGATATACACCTTCCACAGTAAGAAGTACGTGGACATACCTGTGGACATCTACAGGATAGAATAATGATTTTTATAATAAGAGTAACAGAGGTTTTTAAAACCACAGTGGTTATAGGATGATCACTGTTAAAAGATCTATAGAGACCCTCCTATCCAAGATCTCCAAAGAACTCTCCCTTGATAAAGAGGAGGTATACAAGATACTTGAGGGAGTGAGGATCTCTAAGAAGTACATCTACATCCTTCCAAAGAAATGTATAAGGTGTGCCCTCTGCTACGACCAGTGTCCAGTAGAGGCCATAGTAAAACCCTCTATAGAAAACCCTGCTGAGATAGTAAGTGATAGATGTGTAAAGTGCGAGATATGTGCAAGAACCTGTCCTGTAAATGCCATAGATATCCTGGAGTGCACTGGAGAGATAGAGGGAGAGAACCTGATCTATAGGATAAGGGAGGTTGAGGTAGAACATAGAACTATAAGGTTAAGGAGGTACCACATAGACCTAGATAGATGTGTAAGGTGTGGTACCTGTAGTAGGTTCTGTCCAACTGGGGCGATAGAGGTTGAGAGGGGGAAGAGTTTTAAGGTGGATTTAGATCGCTGTGTTGGATGTAGAGCCTGTGAGAGGGTATGTCCAAGGGGTGCCATATCCGTTGAGAACGAGATGGGAGAGATACCCTTCCACAAGGAGATTAAGGTAGACAACAGCAAGTGTGTAAAGTGCCTCGTGTGCATCTCTGTATGTCCCATAGGGATAATTAGGGAGGTGGAGGAGGGCATTGAGATAGATGTTAAATCCTGTATCTTCTGTGGAAGGTGTGAAAGTGTATGTCCAGTTCATGCAATTGAGATTAAAAAGGTAGAGGGTGTAAAGTAGATGAAGGTAAGGGCGTTAATGGATACCAACTTTCTAAAGTTGTATAGGGATCACTCCGTTAAAGATGCTATTCAACTTATGCATAGGAAGAAGAGGTTCAGTGCACCAGTCTTAGACGAGGAGGATAGGCTGTTGGGGTTGGTACTCTCAGTGGATCTTGCAGTGGTGGAGGATAGATCCATCCCTGTTACAGAGGTTATGTACCCCTACGAGAAGGTGGTAACAGTTAGGGAGAGGGATCCTGCAAGGGAGGCTGTTATGAAGTTTGTAAAATACAAGGTGGTAAGTATTCCCGTGTTAAACGAGGAGGACAAGGTAGTAGGGGTTGTAAGGTGTTGCGATGTAATAAAGACCCTTGCAAAGTTGTACGATATCCCAGTGTATAAACTGTTTAAGATCCTGGAGAGGGAGTTGAAGGGTATAACCTGGGAGGAACTTATGGAGGCTGCAGCAGTGGTAACGAAAAACACCACTGGAGAGGATATAACTCCTGAGGAGTACGAGAAGAGAATAAAAAATACAACCTTTGGTCAGGCCCTCTGGGCATGTGGAGGCCTGGAGAAGTTCTTTGCAGGCCTGATTAAAATAGGGGAAGTTGTTATCGCCAGGAGGGTTGCAAAGTTTGCCAGGAGACAGGATTAAAGTCTATTCTCAATATACTTAATAAAGTCCTCCTTGGAGGGAATATAGGCACCACAGGCGAATTTATGACCCCCTCCAACACCTCCCACCTTCCTGGAGGCGTAACTTACAACATCTGCAAGGTTGATGTCCTGGGCGAAGGTAAGTAGTTTTGGACACCTTGCAGACACCTTGTACCCATCATTCCTCTCCTTCAGTGCAAATACAGGTTTCTTCCAGTCCACCTCCTCTATGGAGTAGCTCATCCCAGCTACGATACCAACTATACCCTCCTCCACCTTACCCCTCTCTATTTCAAAGTACTGGAACTTCTCCCTCTGTACAATCTCCACCCTATCCCTTATATACTTCAGGGCCTTGAAGAGGTTTCTCTTATGTTTATTTAGCATGTAGAACATCCTCCTATAGTACTTCCCCCTGTCCCCCTTTAGCACCTCCAAGGGGGTCTTGTAGTCTCCATATCGTGAGCAGGCGTTTATACATGTGGAGAACTCCTCGAGGTTTCTCAGGGGCGTCATCACCATCTCCCCCCTGAACTCATAACTCATCCCAAAGATCACCTTTGGTAGGTACTTTACCCAGGGGAGGGGGACGTACCTGTTACACCTACTTAGAAACTCACTTCCAAGGGCACTTTTCTCCCCCTGAGAAAGATTACATATAGGCTCCCTAGGATCTATCTCCAGGTTGTACTTTTTATTTACCATCTTGATAAAGTTCAATATCCTTGAGTCGTTGTTCATCAGATCTGTCCTAACGTCTGTAAAGTATCTCATAGATACAAAGATAGGTCTGGTGTGTTTGCCGTAGAATTGAAGGTCTGGGAACTCTATAACATCCCCCCTAACCTTGGCATCCTCCAGTATCTCCCTGTTCATACCTCTAAAACTCCCCTCTAGATTTTGAATATCCCCCACTGCACCTAGTATAGCGTACTTTGCCAGATCTGTATTCTCGGGGTTGCACAGCTTGGCGAATTTATAGGCCACACCAGCCCCGCAGATCTCCCTTCCACCGTCTAGGTTGTCATTCCAGGGGTTTACATGTATCACATTCTCAGGGACCTTACAGGGAGCAGGTAGGTGGTGATCTAACACAATTACTCCGTGATCCCTACTTCCCTCTAGGTTGCACTCCTCTATCTTCTCCCTTATAAGATCCATCTGTCCACTACCAAGGTCTGCAAAGATAACCAAGTTGTAATCCTTGAAGGAGATCTCCTCCAAGGTCTCCATGTTAAGCTGTTTTAGAAATTTAAACTCCCCCTCTATCTCTAGCCTCCTGAATAACTCCTCCAGGATAACCCTAGATGTAATACCGTCTGTATCCACATGGGTGCATACCAGTATGCTTCCCTCCCTCTCCTCTATTAACCTCTTCCTGGCCCTCCTCAGTTGAAATTCCATAGAAGTTTCCATACCTTAACACCGTGTTAATTTTAAAATAAGAATAAAGCTTCTCATACCATATAAAAAATTTGATAGGTGGTAACTTGAGTGAGAATATCTTAAGGAGGGGGCGCCTCTCCCAGACCCCAGAGAGGAAGGTGTTAGAGTACACCACAAGCTTACCCTTTGATAGAGAGATATTTGAAAGTGACATCCTCTGTAACATCGCCCATACTAGAATGTTGATGGAGAGGGGCATCATCCCAGAGGAGGAGGGTAGGAGAATAATAGAGGAACTAGTAAAGATATGGAAGGAGGGGATGGAGGCTCTAGATCTAGATCCCTCCCTAGAGGACATCCACATGGTAATCGAGAATGAACTTATAAGGAGACTTGGGGAGGATGTTGCCGGGAAGATGCACACAGGTAGAAGTAGAAACGACCAGGTTGCCACAGATATTAGGTTGACACTGAGGGAGAAGGTACTCCTTATACTGAAGAAGCTGATAAACCTGGAGAAGACCCTAATCTCCCTGGCAGAGGAGCACCTGGAGACCCTCTTCGTGGGATACACCCACCTACAACATGCCCAGCCCACAACCTATGGACACCACCTATTGAGTTACCTCTCCATGTTGGAGAGGGATATCCAGCGACTACTAGATGGATACAGGAGGATAAATATCTCACCTCTGGGATGTGGAGCCATGGCTACAACAGGTTTCAACATCGACAGGAGAAGGACCATGGAGTTACTGGGATTTGAGGGCCTCATTGAGAACTCCATGGACGGTGTATCCACAAGGGACTTCATCCTGGAGACCATGGCACACCTCTCCATCCTTGGCACAAACCTCTCAAAGATATGTGAGGAGCTAATACTCTTCTCCACCTACGAGTTTGGAGTTATAGAGTTATCAGATACCTACACCTCCACCTCCTCCATCATGCCCCAGAAGAAGAACCCAGATGTTGCAGAGATCGCCAGGGCAAAACTCTCCACCTTAAATGGAAACCTGGTCTCAGCACTTACCATCCTGAAGGCACTGCCAAATACCTACAACAGGGATCTACAGGAGGTAACCCCCCTCCTCTGGAGTAGTGTCTATACCATCCTAGATACCCTGGAGATGGTGGAGGGGATGTTAAGAACCTTGAAGGTTAAGAGGGAGAGGATGAGGGAGTTGGCAGAGGGTAATTACTCCACAGCTACGGAGTTGGCAGATACCCTTGTAAGGGAGTGTAACATATCCTTTAGAAGTGCCCATGGTATAGTGGGAGAGGCTGTTAGAAGGGCTATAGAGGAGGGGAGGGATCTAGTTGATGTAATGGAGGAGGTACTTAAAAAATACAACTTAACCTTGGAGAGGGAGAAGATAGAGAGGGCCCTAGATCCCATGGAGAACGTTAAGGTGAGAAAGGTTATAGGGGGTCCAGCCCCCGAGGAGGTAAAAAGGGCTATAGGATCCTACCTCAAGAGGATAGAGGATTATGAAAAAGAGGTTGATAATAAAATAGAGAAGATTGAGAATGTTAAGAAAAAGTTATTGGAACTTTAACTCTCTATAGGATTCTATCAGGGCGTTGATTATATATTGGTCAGATACTCTGT
Organism: Methanothermococcus okinawensis; assembly: GCA_015661555.1. Classification (GTDB taxonomy): domain Archaea; phylum AGJL01; class Methanococci; order Methanococcales; family Methanococcaceae; genus Methanofervidicoccus; species Methanofervidicoccus okinawensis_B. Next base: position 1,471 of record DQVW01000093.1, on the reverse strand, counting down.
AGGCATCTTTGGAGCAGAGATCTATCCTAAGGGTTTTACTGGCCCCAGGCATTCCCACTGCAGGGATGGTTATTATACCGTATCTCTCCAGGAGCTTCAACGCCAACTCTACAGACTCCTCCTCTGAAAGTGAGGTAAGGGCAAAACCTGTAGGCCTCCTCTCCACCTCTATACCTAGGGAGATTAAGGGTGTTAGATCTATCCTCCTAGCCCTCTCAAATGCCTCCCTTAACTTTTGAAGACTGAAGTTCTCCAGTGCATTTACCATACCTGCCAACATTGGAGCCTGGGCCTCCAACCCATACTTTAGACCCTCCTCGTAGATAGTATCTACTAGATTCCTATCTCCAGCTAGTAACCCTGCCCTTGGTCCATCCATCAACTTATCTGTACTTGTAACTACCAAGTTGGCACCTAACTTCAGGGCTGGAGGCTGGTTGTAGAGTAGTCTCAACCTTGCCCCCGAGGCGTCATCAACAAGGGATATACTATTTCTCTCCCTACACCTTGAGAGGATTTTTTTCAGGTGTTCTAGATCTATTACCCTGTGATCCATTGTCGCTCCAGTAACAACAGTTAAGGTACTTCCATCTATTCTTTTCACTACCTCCTCTATCTTATCACTTTCAAAGTAGGGTAGATCCAGTAACTTACAACTTCTGGGAATTGAGGGGTGGGAGGGTCTTCTAGGTAGATAGTGTACTACCTCCTCTATATCTTTAGACAGTGCCATCAAGGTGGAGAGTATTGCAGAGGTTGTCCTGTTAAAACCTACTGCCCTGTGAGCCTCTGGATCTCCCCCTAGATGTTGAAGTCCCACCTTATTTAACCTCTCTGAGAAGATGGCTGGTCCAATATAGGTATCCAGGATATCCATGTCTCTTTTTTTTAAGTTAAATCCTCCACCCATACCTGTTAAATCGTAGAGGTACTCCCTCCCTTTATTCTCTATGATATCCAGTATTATTCTTCTAGCTCTTTTTATCCTCTCCATTTCAGGAGATACCATGAACTCACCGAATCTCTTTTATCCTGCTCCACAGGCATCTATACTGGTATCGATATCCTTTATCTCTTCCCTCTCAAGAACATCTTCTATCTTCTCCTTCATCTCCCTATCCTTTCTCTTCTTATGTTCAATAACCTCCAACTTCTCAGGTCTATACATAAGGTTGTTGTCTAGAAGTACCCAGATCTCCCCCTCCTTTTCCAAGATATCCATTACAATACCTGAGGTACCTGTATTTATGTACCTAACATAGGAACCAGGGGATATCTCCCTACCCCTAACATCCAGTGCCACAACCATCTTTTCACCCTTTTTTACGATAACTCTCTCATGGTGATATTTAAAGATTTAGATTTAATATACCCACATATTGTATTATTGCCAGGCTAGAAACTATACTATAGACTATTCGCCCCTAATCTATGCAACGGAGTGATAGCCTAAGTGGAAACACTTAGGTTG
>DQVW01000077.1 GCA_015661555.1 Methanothermococcus okinawensis | reverse complement strand
TTTGAAGGGGGTATCACCCTGGGAGCCCTCTTCCATCAGTTTGTAGGCACCCCTGTAAGTTTAAAGAACAGGGAGATACTGGAGAGGGCTATAGAGGAATCCATGAGGAATCAACCCTGTGTCCAGGATATATCCGTGAAAATAGTGGGAGATCTAAAGGAGGATGAGTACGTATCCCTGGAGGGGAGAATGTTAGATGTTAAGTTGAAGGTAAAGGTGGAGAATACAGTGGCCTATCTAAGGTTGAAGTATATTGAAGAATTAAATTATCCACTCATGTACGTTGAAAAAATAGAGGAGAAATAATTATTCCAGATATATGGCTACCCTGTAGGGTATAGCCTGTCTCTTCTTATTCCCCTTATCCTCACCATTTATTATAACCTCACATCCAAACTCCCTCTCAATTAGGGACTTACCATCTCTAAGTATCTTCTCCTCATCGATTACAGGTTTCACACCCATCTCCATAAGTTCCCTTATCAGTTTTACTACCTCTTTTCCATACCTTCTAAGTTCTGGATCCTTCATCACTATGGATATCAACTCCTTAATACTTCTGTCCCTGTTCTCATTCATTATTTTAAGTACCTGGTACTTCCAGGGATCTGCAGTGTAGAGGTATATCTTTTTAGGTTTTATCTTTGCTATCTCAACTATCCTCCTTATATCCTCTATGGTAGAGGCTAAAAACTCCTCTCCCAACTCCAGGGTATCATCTATATATTTCTCCTCTGCCACTGGGAAGGTCTCCAGGGAGATGTAGGATTTCTTCCCAAAGAGTTCCCATATCTCCTCACAGAGGTGAGGTGTCATTGGAGCCAGGATCTTTACCCATGTCTCTGCCACCAACCTCAGTAACTCCCTGTTATCTCCACCTCTCCTCCTATACCATTTCAAGTCGTTGATCAACTGGTAGAAGAGTATACCTACCCTCCTAAGTTGGAAGGTACTGTAGGACTCATCTGCAAGTTTTATAGCCTTATGTAGTCTATGGAGGAGCCACCTGTCTATAACACTTAAATCCTCGTAGTTGATATCCTCTGGAGAGACATCTGTCAACCCCTGGGCAAAGTGGTAGAATCTCTCTAAATTATCCCTAACCCTCTTCATCTCCCTAAACTTTATATCTGCATCGTGGGGGAGTTCTGCACATGTGGTGATATAGAACCTTCCAACATCTGGACCATACATCTCTGCAACTTCCTCCATTGGAAGTAGAGGTCCCTTGGACTTAGAAAGTTTCCTACCCTCTATAGTTACATATCCATTTACCACTATACCCCTAGGCCAGAACTCCTCTGGGAAGAGGGCTACATGGTTGAATATCATAAAAGTTAGGTGGTTGGATATAAGGTCCTTGGCGGAGCACCTCCAGTCTAGAGGGTAGAAGTAAAGAAACTCCCTCCTCATCTCCTCTATAAGCTCCCTGGGGATCTCAGTTATTTTTGAGATCTCCTCTATATCTCCCTCGCCGTAGAATATGTAGTCGAAGAGTTGAGGTAGTAGTTGCTCCTCCCTTATGTTGTGCATGTTTATAGTCTTGGCTATGGTGTAGTAGGCCATATAGATGGTACTGTCTGATAGACTCTCTATAACCCACTCCCTGTCAAAGGGCAGCCTTGTACCAAGTCCCCTCCTCCTGGCACATGCCTTATCCTTCATCCAGTCTATCTTGTTGTGGAACTCCTTCCTAAGGGATTCTGGGATAAACTCCATCATATCTACACATCTATGGGCCAACTTCTTCCACTCCTTATCTGAGTAGGTAATGAACCACTGACCCTTAACTAACTTCACAATACATCTAGTCCCACATCTGCAGATAACATTGGGTTCCGAGAACTCGTAAAGTATCTCTCCAATCCCCCTCTCCAGGAGATCCCTTGTGATGATCTCCTTGGCCTCCTTAACAGGCATACCACTGTACTCTCCACAGTTCTCGTTAAGTACCCCCTTGTGATACTCCTCCCTGTAGATTTTAGATGTAGCCTCCTCCAACTTCTCCCTCTCCTCCTGGCTCTTTATACCCATTCTCTCCACAATCTCCTTTGCAGGGTACTTTCCGTAGTTCTCCAACTTTATAAGGGGTATAAGATCCTCCTCCTTTAACTCCCTCCCCATACTCCTATAGTAGTCCCTGAGGGCTACGTAGTCATAGGGTGCATGGGCAGGGACACTCATGACGAACCCTGTTCCAATAGAGGTATCTACAAATTTGGCAGGGTATATTGGTACCTCCCTGTTATTCACAGGGTTTATAACAGTCTTCCCAACGAGTTCCTCCCCTTTAATCTCCTTAATCACCTCTAAAACCCTACCCTGATTTCTCAACTTCTCGGCAGCCTCCTCACTTACTATCCATATCCCCCTATACTCCAATTTACCCTCCTCAACCTCCATGTACACCTTGGCCACTACATATTTACCCTCTGGATTCACCCAGGCATTTACCACTCCAAAGACAGTCTCTGGCCTAAGGGTAGCCATAGGTACTATACACTCCTCCTCCCTCCCATCTAACTCTATCTTACCCTTAAACTTGATAAGTATGTATTCAACAAGTGTTGCATCCTCCCCCTCTAGGAGGTCGTGATCCTCCACTGGGTTGTCACAACTTGGACAGTATCTCACTGGGTGGGAACCTCTTCTTATATAACCCTTCTCCTTCAACCTTAGAAACTGCCACTCTACAAATTTCTTAAAGGTTTCATCGTCTGTTGTAAAGTTCCTCCTCCAGTCAAAGGAGAACCCCATCTTCTTAAAGGCCCTAGTTGCCCTCTCGGAGAAGTACTCCACTATAGCCTCTGGAGTATCCAACTTCAGAAGTACCTCCATAGGTATCTTGTGCAATTCACTGTAGGCCTTTAATGTCCTCTTGTCCCTCTTCCTTATGAGCTCTGCCAGACCTAGTATAGGTGTTCCACTTACATGGTATCCCATGGTCCAGAGTACCCTCTTACCCTTCATCCTCTGATACCTTGCAACAACCTCTGGTATGGTGAATGTCCTTAGATGTCCAGCGTGGAGTACACCGTTAAGGTAGGGGAAGGCTGCAGTGATAAAAAACTTGTTCTTATCCTCTGGATCTCCTCCATCTACCTGGAATATCTTATCCTTCTCCCATCTCTTCTGCCATTTCTCACTGATTTTAACAAAATCCACTGTCATAGCTATCCCGCTGTTAATTGTGATAGTTATTTTTATCAGGCTTAACTTTATAATATTTAAGGGTATAGTATTTTTAAAGGTGTGTGAGAGGATGAAGAATATAGCTGTGATAAAGTTCCTAGGTACCAACTGTGAGGAGGATGTCTCCCGTAGTATCAGATTGGCAGGGGGGAATCCAGAGCTTGTATGGTTTACTGAGAGGGATCTAAGTAGATTTGACGGTGCAGTCCTTCCTGGAGGTTTCTCCTATGGAGACTACCTCAGGGCCGGTGCCATAGGTGCAAGGACCCCTGTAATAGAGGGACTTAGAAAGATGATCGACATGGGAAAACCAGTTCTAGGTATATGTAACGGTGCCCAGATTGGACTGGAGGCTGGATTTTCAATGGGTGCAATGACAAACAACATCAACTGGAGATTTATATGCAAGTGGGTCTACCTTAGAGTGGAGAACAACAGAACACCCTTTACAAGGGGGTATAAAAAAGG
>DQVW01000065.1 GCA_015661555.1 Methanothermococcus okinawensis | reverse complement strand
TTTGAGAGTATAGGGTGTAACTGGGTGATCTGTTCCTGGAGGATCTGCTCGTACAACCTGTACACTATGGAGACTGTAAGTAGTACACCTGTACCTCCTCCAAGGGCACCTGTGAAATCTGCCAAGGCTGCAAGTAATCCTATGAAGGCTGAACTCATTACAGTAATTGGCATTATATACCTTTTTAACCTCTGTTCAATGGCCTTTGTACTCTTTCTAAACCCCTTTATAGCCATGTCGAGACTTCCAAGTCTCCTAGCCATGGATTTTGCATCTAGACCAGAGGTCTCCACCCAGAATACTCCAAAGAGTATACAGAATACAATCATGAGGATGGTATACACTATGGCACGAATGGGATCGGAGAGAACACTTGATAATCCGTAGGGGGTTGTAAAGTAGTAGGCTATACCCTCTACAGCCCTCCCCTCTACAAAGCGTCCCAGTATCGGGAACCCCATCCTCTCCAGGAACATACCCCAGAGTTGAATGTTTGCAAATAGGGCTGCGGTAAAGATCACGGGGATGTTAGATACGTATATGAACTTTATGGGGTACTTACCTACTGCACCTCTCACCCTACCATGGGCAAGGGGTATCTCCACCCTTAGACACTCTGCATACACCACAACCAGGAATACTAAGATAGTACCTATTATTGGGAGGATATACTCCAGGGCCACACCTAAGGCTCCCTGTATCATGGCATCAATAAACTTCCAGAAGTAACCCTCCGGTCCAAAGGCTCCTACAAAGATGGTCTGGGATACACCTGCCGCTATAAAGAGACCTATACCTGAACCTATACCGTACCTTGAGACTACCTCGTCTAGATAGATCAGTAGTATTGCACCTATGGCTAATTGGAGAACCAGTATCAACATCATCAGTGGAGGTAGAGGTCCAAAGGCCCCTGCACCTACAAATAGTGCCCCCTCAAAGAAGGAGAGGAATATGGCAAGTAACTTCTGTAAACCTTGAAATAGAGCCCTATTTTCAGGGTTGGAAAGGTCTATCCTTATAATCTCTGCTCCAACTAACAACTGCATTATTATTCCTGCGGTAACAATAGGACCAATACCCAGTGTAATCAGGGTACCTATTTTAGAGGCAGTTACAGTCTGCCAGAATTCAAATACCGGGGGGATCTGGGCCCCTCCAGTGTAGAGGTCTATAGTCCCCATGATAAAGTAGAGGATAAGAGCTATCCCAGTCCACTTCAACTTCTCCTTAAAAGGAATCTCCCTCTCAGGTCTTTTAACCTCTGGGATATACTCCAAAATAGGTCTTAGTTTACGGAGGAGTTCTTCCAAGGTATCACCGAGAATTAGAGAGGGTTAAAAAATTGTTATAATTCAACAGCCTCTCCACCGGCAGCCTCTATTTTTTCTCTGGCCTTCTCTGAAAACTCCAGGGCCTTTATTATCATTGGACAGGATATCTTACCCTTACCTAGAACCTTTTCGTACTTAAGTTCTGTTACATCTACTACGATCTTTCCATCCTCTACCTTAAACCTGTCCCTGTTCTTCTGTACAAGTTCGTCGATCTCTCCTACATTTATTGTTCTAGGCTCCTTAACTAGGGAGGGATGTCTTGTAAATCCATACTTTCCAAAGTGATCTGGTTTATACTTTACAATATGTATCCACTTGTGCTTATGACCTCCTGCCATCCCTCTACCTCCTCTACTTCCAGCCCCCCTGTGTTTCTTGTGGGATCCATATCCACAGGTTCTACTACCTCTTTGCTTTTTAACCTTTCTACGTTTCCTTATCATTGTTCATCACCTCTTAACTTTTACATCATCCTCTCCAGTAGTTTGTTTATCTCCTTACCCCTGTATCCCAGGGCACCTCCCACTGAGAAAGGCTTCTTTATACCTGCCTTGTCATATCCCTTCCTTGGAGGATGAAGTCTAAACACAGGTTTTAGAGGGGTGTTCTTCAGCTGTATCTCCCCCTTCATAATCTTCTCAGCTAACTCCTCAAGGGACATACCTGTTAACTCCTTTATAGTCTCCTCACTTACCTTCTTATCCCCAGGTAACCTCCCCCTCTTTAGGATCAACTTAATCAGGGTGTCCTTGTCTATCTCCCCGTAGGTTACATAGTCCTTAACCTTCTCAAGCATACCTTTATAGGTGTCGGTCTCTGGCACTATGACACAGTGGTTTACCTTGTGAAGTCTAAGCATCTTTAGGGTATCCTTAATATCCCTCCTGACACCTACAGTACCCCTAACTCGCACAACTGCATAGGCCATGTTATCACCTTAAAATGTCCTACCCTCTGCAATACCAAGGAGCTTCTTGTGCTCTGGCTGATACCTGATACGGTTCAACTTGTTAAGGGCGTCAAAGGTAGCCATGGCGAAGTTGTAGGTTGTTCTAGTATCTCCGAAGGTCTTTGTCCATACGTCCTTTATACCTGCCAGTCCAAGTACTGTTTTGGCAACATCTCCTGCAACAAGCCCTACCCCCCTTGGAGCAGGAAGTATCTCTATCTTGACACTGGAACATCTACCCCTTACAGCGTATGGTATGGAGTGAGGTCTTCCACAACCACACTCCCAGGATCCACATCCCTTCTTAACTCTAATTATGGATAACTTGGCCTGGGCAATTGCCTTTCTAATTGCAGGTCCAACCTCCTTAGCCTTCCCCATACCTACTCCAACGTATCCATTTTTATTACCTACAACCACAGTTGCCCTGAATCTAGCTCTCCTACCTGACTTGTGCATCCTCTGGACTAGAGCAACGTCTATAACCTCCTCTGTTATATCTGGCAGGAGGGCGTCCACTATCTCAGGTTCCAGGATAGGTAACCCCTTATCCAGTATGTAGTCTATGTCGGTAATTTCACCCTCCTTAACCATTCTCCCCACCTGGGTTTTAGGTTCCCAGGCATCTAGATTAAACTTCTTTCTCTCCATGCTCATGGTTATCACCTTCTTCAAACTCTAATTTTTCTATCTTCTCCTTTATCTCCTCAAAGTGTTCAGGTAGGTTCTCAGGTGGCAATCCATTTTCCAGGTACTTTGAAAACTGTCTCCTGTACTTCTCCTCATCCTCCTCCTTTAACATCAAGGCGTAATTTCTAATGTGCTCCCCCCTTATCCTCTCCTCATCTGGTAGGATACTTTCACCATGGGGTATCTCCATGCCGGCGTCTAGGGCACCCTTAAGTACTGCGAAAACTGCAGCCCCCTTTGTAGCACCGTGGAGTCCAATATCTAAAACAGCCTCCTTATATCCCTTCTTAAGAGCCTTCTTACCTATAAGGTAGCCTAGAAGATAGGCTGCAGGAAGGTTTCCACGGTGCCCCTTGTATCCCAACTTTAGGAGCTCCCTTGTATGGGCTGAGACCACAACCCTATCTCCCTTCTCGTCGTACTCCACTATCTGAGCTATAAGGTTGTTAAGGGATTTTCTAACTACCAGCCTAGGTTTCTTTGAAAGTAGAAGTTTTAGCCTCCTCCTGTAATCTGTTTTTCCCTCCCTTCTCCTTCTAAAGGGAACCCTGTACTTAGCACCACGTGCCATATTCCTCCCTCCTTATCATTTTTCCTCCTTTTCCTTTATCAACAGTTCATGCTCCTCCATGTATAACCTAAGGTGGCTTCTACTTCTGAAGGCTCCACCCTTTGCCATCCTGTACAACATCCTGTAGGTACTTCTATCTATCATACCACTGTCTCTAAGTTCCTTCAACATCCTCCTTAGAGGTCTTATTGTGTTTATCCACTTGGTCTTCTTAGGAGTTCTAGCACCCTTTGCACCTTTCCTTGAACCAGGTCCTCTCCTTCTACCCTTCTTCTTCTGCTCCTTCAACTTCCTAGCTCTCGCCCTACTTATACCCTTCTTCTGTTTCTTGACAATTATTCCCTCCTTAATCAACTGTCTAATATCATCCTTTGTAATAGCCATCTTAACTCTATCTAGGTGCTCAGGATCTATCCATACTCTGTCAATACCACAGTCCAGTATGTCCGCAGCCATCCTTCTCTGAGTTGATACATCCATAGTATCACCTACTTGTTGTAGTTAAGTAACTCCTGGATCTTCTCCTCCGATATATTCAGTATCCTTATACCTAACTCCTTGGCCCTCTTTACTATCTCGATCCTCTTCCTCTTACTTACTGTAGAGGCTATCCTTGCCCCCTGGGTTTTAGGATCTAACTTCTCCAACTCCTTTACGTTGTGAACTAGGACATCCTCAAGTCCTGAGGGGTGTAACCCTCTAACTGCTGCAGGGGATCTATAACCTATCTTAACTATGGCAGGCCTACCCTTCAGCTGTTTCCTCATACTGCTGTGTAATCCCTTAGGTCTCCTCCAGGAGGTACCTAACCTCTTATGTCTGTGCCACTCCTGCCTCCTGAACTCAGGTCTCCTCTGTTTCATCTTAAATCTCAGTCTTAAAAGTCTCTTTTTATCACTACTCATAACACCACCTTAGATGGTTTTTCCAGCCTTCTCTACAATGTAGATACCATCTTGGAATACCCTGATATCTCTTCCCTTAACCCTTGTAGCCTGTTCAATGTTTGCCGCAGTTTGTCCAGTTTTCTCCTTGTCTATCCCCCTTACAATGATGTCCTCACCACTGACCTTAACTGTTACACCCTCTAGGATCTTTGCCCTCCTTGGATACTTCTCACCTAGGAAGTTGTCTATTATTACCTCGTTACCTTTAACTGTAACCTTCATGGGAAAGTGGGAGTACCTTATCTTTAACTTGTACTCAAACCCCTCTGTTACACCCTTTATCATGTTTTTAATATGGGCTACAAAGGTACCCACTATAGCTGCATGCCTCTTCCTTGGAAAGAGGCTCTCCACAACTACCTTGTTCCCCTCCTTCTTTATGGTAACGTTGGGATAGGAGAGCACCCTTCTTAACTCCTTATCTCCAGATCTCACTATAACCTCGTCACCTTTAATCTCCACAGATACATTCTCTGGTATCTCGATCTCCTTTCTGATAACTGCAGCAACTGGCATAGTATCCCCTTTTAAATTTTAATTATTGTGATAAGAAGAGTAATTAGTAGACGTAGGATATCAGTCTTCCACCGATACCCTTGGCCTTAGCCTCCTCGTGGGTCATCAAACCCTGAGGGGTACTTACAATTAAGAAACCAAAGCCCTTTGCAGGGAGGTATCTCTTTTCAAACTTCTCATACTCGTTCTTCTTAACGGCGTATCTTGGCTTAATTGCACCACACTTGTTTATCTGCCCTATCAACTCAACCTTGTATATACCTCCCCTACCATCCTCTATATACTCGAAGTTTCCAATGTACCCCTTATCCTGCATAACCTTCAATACCCTACCTATCAACTTAGAGGCTGGTTTTATATAGGCTACCTTCTTCCCTACCCTTTCACAGTTGGTAAGGTGATTTAAGGCATTTGCAAGGGGATCCATTAGACTCATACTCCCTCCCTCCACCTTTTTTTAATCTAGCTTCTTAAATCCCAGTTGAGGTGCAACCTCTCTGAAACACTGTCTACACAGGTACAATCCGTACTTTCTAATCAATCCTCTTACCTTCCTTCCACATCTTCTACATACCTTTTCAATTTTCCTCTTTTCTTCCATATTATCCACCTCCTTTACTCTTCTTCAACCACGTCGATGTTGAAGGTTTTCTTTATATACTCAATGGCCTCCTCCTTCGTTACCTGGTGTCTCTTAGGAATCTTACTTCTCCCTATCTTTCTCCTCTTAACCCTGTACCCAGGTTTTTCAAGGGTTACACAGACATCCATTCCAAAGATACCGATCTCGGGATCGTACTTCTGTCCAGGGAAGTCTATATGTTCTGGGATACCGAAGGAGAAGTTACCCCTCTCATCAAAGGAGTAGGAGTACAGGGTTTTTCCGGCAGTTTTAAATGCAATAAATGCATTCTTCAAGAATTCCTCGGCCTTCTTACCCCTAAGTGTAACCTTTACCCCTATCGGGAGTTTCTTCCTTATTCCAAAGGCAGGGTTTGTCTGTTTGGCACGGGTTCTAACAGGTTTCTGACCGGTGAGCTCTTCCAAAACCTTCTCACCCTTTAACAACCTATCTCCACTTTCCCCTATACCCATGTTCACAGTAACCTTCTCAATTCTAGGTTTGCACATGGGCTGTTTTTCCCATAACTCTGAGTAGGACATAACTCTCACCTGTTACAGGTTTTTCAATGCTGACAGGACAGGTTCCTCCTCACCAACTACGAATACATAGTCTTTAATGGTTTTAAACTCCTCTCCATCCTTTGTCTCAAGAGTTATCACGTCAGGGTGAAGTTTTCTCTTCTCTATACTTACTATCCTTGCAACATCACCGATGTGCATCCCCCCTGTAATATAGGCCAACTTACCCTCCTCCAGGGGTATATGGTCCAACAACTTCTGTTCAGGGATAGAGATTATTACAGTATCTCCAGTTTTATAGACGTCCTCCTCAGCCTTTGTTGGATCTGAGACCTTTATAATCTGGTTCCTACCGTCGTGGAGGTTTAATTGAATATGACCTCCCTTTATCACAGTCTTGTTTTTAATCTTACACAACTTTATGTCTCTCCTGTCAGTCTCCTTCAAGGTAAGCCTTCCCCTCTTATCAAAGAGTACCAGGAAATCCTCCCCAGTATCTGGGATGGAGAGTACATCCATTAATCCAACTGGGAATTTTGGATCCTTCCTAACCACTCCGTCCACAAGTATCTTACCCATCTTGATAATCTTCTTGGCCTCCCTTCCGTTATCTGCATAACCTAGAAGATCCCTTACTACCAGAAGGAGAGGTAGGGAGTTCTCTATGGAGTGAGGTCCTGGGGAGGGCTTGGTAACGAACTTCTTAACCTTCCTTGGAAGTTTCCACTGTGCAGGAGCGGCATATCTCTTTAGATGCCTCTTAGGCCCCTTTTTTGATACCATCCTTTACACCTCATCCTTATTTTTCTCTAGGAATTTGAATCTCCTCTCATCTGATTCATCTAATTTAACAATCATTACGTTGGAGGGGTGGATTGGATAGGGCACCTCCTTACCATCCTGCCTCTTGATAAAGGCCCCCTCTACATGAATCCTGTAGGACTTGTAGTCTACCTTTAAGACCTTCCCCTCCATGTTTTTAAAATCCCCTCTCATTATCTTTACAACGTCCCCCTTTCTTACAGGGAGGGCATTTCTTTTGTACTTCTCCTTCAACTCCTTTGAGAGCATTGCAGACATTATCTGGCGTCTTCTATGGAGGGGTGCATTGAATAGTGCCTTCCTCTGTTTCCTGGGCTGTTTAGATTTTGTTAGGGCTACCATCTCCCTTCACCTTATACAATTATTCTAGCCAGTCTTGCTATACCTGGCCACCTCTCGGCAGCCTCCTTTGCAACAGGTCCCTTTATCTCGGAACCCTTTGGGTTACCATCTGGGGTAACTATTACGGCGGCGTTATCTTCAAATTTAACCCTTGTACCATCTGGCCTTCTGTACTCCTTCCTCTGTCTAATGATTATGGCAGGTAGTACCTGCTTCCTCATCTCGGGGGTTCCCTTTTTAACTGAGACAACAACCATACTACCTACTCCTGCAGCAGGTAGTCTCCTTGCAACTCCTTTGTAATTCTTAACTGCAATAATCTCCAACTCCTTTGCTCCAGTGTTATCGGCACATATAACTCTAGCTCCAGTTGGTAGAGCCCTGGTTATCTTTGAACCAACACCTCTCATACTATCACCTTACTTTTCCTCCTCTATTTTTTCAATAACTACAAAGGACTTAGTTTTACTGATAGGCCTACACTCTGCGATTCTAACCTTATCCCCAACTTTTGCATTGATACATGGAGGGTTGTGGGCAATTATCTTCCTCCTCCTCTTCTCATACCTCTCATACTTTGGAATGTACTTGATTATCTCCCTCTCAACTATGACAGTTCTATGTGCCCTGTCACTTACCACTACACCTTCAAATATCTGCCCCCTTACAGATATCTTACCGTGGAATGGGCAGTGGGGATCGTCACAGGTCTCCTCTGGATACTTAACGTCTATACCAATGTTTTTCATAGTACTACCTCCACCTCTGATGGTTTTAGATCTGAATAAGATAATAGATGGAGAAAAAAAGATGAAAAAGCTTTAAAAAAATAACCTTTGGGAGAGTAATACTAAAAAGTATTTAAAAGTTTCGTCAACAAAACAGTATCAGTAGGGGTAGATATTTTTGATCTTTCTCTTCAACCTATCCTCAGGCCTCCCTATAAGGAGGCTGCCTATAACCTTCACGTATTTGTCTCCCAGCCTGAATTTAAATACGGCAACATCTTTAGGTATAACTACCTCTTTACCGTCACATCTCTCTATAACCAGGGTGTTTCTAGTCTCATCAACAACTCTACCCTTTATACCTACCAGTGAGGGGTTGGATGCCTCTACAATTTCCACATCCAACCCTATCAACTCATGCCTCAGTATATTTTGAGGTGTTATCATGGGGACATCATCTGATCTCAATTGTATCTCTGGAGAAGCCCATCTTTACAAGTGCCTCCTCTACCCTCTTTCTCTGATCTCCCTGGAGCTCTATGGAGTCTCTCTTTACAGTTCCTCCGCATGCACAGAAGTCCTTTAACTTCTTTGCAAGATCCTTTATATCTATGAGATCTGTATCTATACCCTCTATAATGGTCATCAACTTTCCAAATCTCCTCTTTGTCACGTAGATTTTTATTTTCTGTTCCTCCTTGGCAATTTCCTCACATACACAGAGTTCCTTAGGAAGCCCACACCTTGGACAGATCTCGGGCATCACTGCACCTCTAATCTCTTAGTGTTTTTTACTCTTATAACTTAGATGTGATATATAACTTTTATTGTTGCTGCTCTTTTCTCTTCTCCCTCATGATGGTGTATATCCTTGCTATAGTCCTCCTTATCTCCCTCATTCTACCTGGATTTGAGGGGGCACCACTAATAGCCTTCTGGGTGTACTCCTTAAGAAGCTCCCTCTTCAACTCCGCCAACTTCTCCTTCATCTCAGAGATACTCATCTCCCTAATCTCCTGAGGTCTAAGTATTGCCATGGGCTCACCTCTTTACTGTTCTTCAACCTCACCTATCTCCTCTTTCTTCTCTCCTACCTCCTCCTTTATAACAACCTCATCTGGCAGGATTACATCTGGAGGTACTAGTTTTACAGTTACTCCAATTACCCCTAACTTCAACTTTGCTATCCTGTGGGCCTTTCTAACAAGCTCCTCAGAGGGTTCCCCACAGTGCTTCATGTAACCCTCCATGAACTTCTCAGTTCTAGCCCTCTCCCCAGTTAACTTACCTGAGATAATTACCACAACCCCTTTAGCCCCAGCTCCCATTACCCTTCTAACTGCCGCATGGGCAACTCTCCTAAAGTGCATACCCCTTTCAAGGGCAGAGGCTATCTTCTGGGCAACAATTGCAGGATCTAGGTCAGGGTTCTCCACCTGTTTTACCTCTATCTGTGGATTCTCTACACCGAACTCCTTTGCAATTGTCTCTGTCAACTCCTTTACAAGTCTACCCTTTCTACCGATAACTAGACCAGGCTTTTCAGCGTATATAATAATCCTCGTTCCTATTGGGGTTTTCTTCATCTCCATATGGCTGTATCCCGCCCTAGTTAACCTGTTCTTCAGGTATTCGTCTATAAGTGCCTCGTTAACATGCTCCTTTATAAATACCCTCTCTATCATCTCCATTCACCTTTTTAAATTATTGATACTCCTCTAGAATCACCTGGATATGAACAGTTTCCTGGAACTTAGGAGTGGCCCTACCAAAGGCCCTTGGCATATACCTCTTAATAGTGAATCCCTTATTTGCAGAGATGTGTTTTATCCTAAGTTTGTCTACATTCAACCCCTTGTATTCAGCGTTATTCCTTGCATTCTCAAGAACCTTCAGTATCTCCCTTGCAGCCTTCTGTGGATATCTAGCTGCAGTCCAGCCGTACTTACCCTTCTTATGGGGCACATCCTTCCCATGTCTCTTAAAGGGTACAGGCTGTTTCAACTGGATTACCCTCCTTAGATATCTCATGGCCTCATCAAGTTTCATACCCCTAATCTCCCTACATATCTCTACGGCATGTTTTCTGGATATTCTAAGAGCTCTACCCATGGCTTTTGCAGTTTTCTCAGGGTCAGTCTCAATCTTGTACTTCAACTTCCCCATACCCTTCACCCTAACCCTTTATAATAGAGATACCTAGCTTTAACATCAACTTTAAAGCGTTGAGATAAGAGATCCTAACATTACCTATAAGTTTTTTTAAAAGGGGATCAGGTCTCTTACTACCTATCTCCAAAATAAGACTTTCTTTGTGACGTACCCTTAGAGTATACCCCTTTTTCTCGATAAAATCTACGAACTCCCTAATTTCATTAAACTTCTTTATATATTTTACCATGGATATAACCTAAAGAAGTTTATTTAAAAAATAGTCAGGCCAGAGACACCTCTACAACCTCTACACTTTCCACATCCTCTAAACCACTTAACTCCTTCTCGAGAGGTTCTGTTCCACCCTCCTTCTCCTCCATCTCCACCAGGACGTAGATGGCATAGAGTCCAAAGGCCAAGGGCTCCTCTAAGATATTGAGGCACCTTACTCCCATATTCTCTACAGCTTCTTTAATTCTCTCCTTTAAACGCTCCCTATCTACCTCAGGACTTACAGGCATAACCTTTAGCTTGGCAATGACCTTAGCCATATCTTACACCTTACTAAATTTTATGGACCTTCAAATCCACAGGCTGGACATTTATAGGGGTTGCTTAACTTCCTACACCTTTCACATCTTACTATCTCCACCTTCCCACAGTTTGGACATAGGAACCTTGTAGCATGCTCCCTAGGCGCTATCTCTGCATTACAGGAGGTACATACGTACTTCATACCATCACCTTAGATTAATTTAAATTTTTAACTTTATCAATCTACAGTAATTTTAGTATATATATCTTCTTTTTCCCTGAGGGCATTTACAACCCTCTCTGGATACCTCCCGTTAACTACTACACACTCTATTCCATATTTCATAGAAAGCTTTGGTAGATAGCTATCTACCGAGGTAAAGCCTCTAAGGGATTTTGCACTTATACTATTTAACAGTTTTCCCCCAGGATATCTGTCGTATATACCGTCTACATCTGTAGCTATTATAACCCTCTTCAACTTTAGAAGTTTGGCTATATAGAGGGCTATGGAGTCTGAGGTTACTTCCCAGGAGTGGGGAAGTTCATCTGTAGAGAGTACAAGGTTAGACGGTAGTAGTATTACTATGCCACCCTGGAGAAGTGCAGCCTTGGCATCGTAGAGTGTGTCTACAGTTCTAATATGGGATAGGTCGGAGAGGTAAACACCCATCATATCCATGGCCATAAGGGCCATCCTGTGAGATGCCCTGTTACTTAATCTTACCTTCCTGTCCAGCTCCCTTACAGCCTCTGCGAACATCCCCCCTCCAGGTACAACAACTATCCTGGTATCCTTACCACTGATGGACTTCAAGGTATTCAATAGAGGTTTTACATCCTGGGCTAAACTTCCCCCTATCTTTATCAGGTGGAGGTTATCTAACTTCATCCTCTCCCCCGAAAAATATATATACCACTTAGTACTCTTTTAGGGATGCCAGTGGGGATATGGTGTAGTCTGGTCTATCATCGGGGACTCCAAGTGCCTATATGGGCTTGGACCAACCCCGTGCAGGAGAAATCCCCGGACCTGGGTTCAAATCCCAGTATCCCCACCA
>DQVW01000031.1 GCA_015661555.1 Methanothermococcus okinawensis | reverse complement strand
CCAAGTGCCCCCTGGATCATGGCGTCTATGAACTTCCAGAGGTAGCCCTCTGGTCCAAAGGCACCTACGAATATTGTCTGGGATACACCTGCTGCAATGAAGAGTCCTATACCTGAACCTATTCCATACCTTGAGACGATCTCATCTAAGTATATTAGTAGTATCGCACCTATGGCAAGTTGGAGGATCAGTATTAACGCCATTAAAGGAGGTAGAGGTCCAAAGGCTCCTGCACCTACAAATAGTGCTCCTTCAAAGAAACAGAGGAATATAGCAAGTAACTTTTGCAAACCTTGAAATAGAGCCCTGTTTTCAGGGCTGGAGAGATCCAACTTTATAACCTCGGATCCAACTAACAACTGCATTATTATTCCTGCTGTAACAATAGGTCCAATACCTAAGGTAATTAAAGTACCTATCTTAGAGGCAGTTACTGTCTGCCAGAATTCGAATACTGGAGGTATCTGGGCTCCTCCAGTGTAGAGATCTATAGTTCCCATGATGAAGTAGAGGATGAGAACTACCCCTGTCCATTTCAACTTCTCCTTAAAGGGAATATCCCTCTCAGGCCTCTTAACCTCTGGGATGTACTCTAAAATAGGTCTTATTTTATGGAGGTATTCTTCCAAGATATCACCGATATTTAAATCCCATAGTTTTAATTATTATAATAATAATAAAATAATAAAAATAAAAAATAATTATAGCTCAACAGGTTCTCCACCTGCAGATTCTATCTTTTCCTTAGCCTTCTCTGAGAACTCTATTGCCTTTATTATCATTGGACATGATATTTTACCCCTTCCTAAAACCTTCTCGTAGTTAAGTTCTGTTACATCTACGACGATCTTTCCATCCTCTACCTTGAACCTATCCCTATTTTTATGTACTATTTCGTCGATCTCTCCAAGGTTTATAGTTCTTAAGTCCTTAACTAGAGATGGATGTCTTGTAAATCCGTACTTTCCAAAGTGATCTGGTTTATACTTTACAATATGTATCCACTTGTGTTTATGTCCTCCTGCCATCCCCCTACCTCCCCTGTTTCCAGCACCTCTGTGTTTCTTGTGGGATCCGTATCCACAGGTTCTACTACCCCTCAACTTTCTGATCTTTCTACGTTTCCTTATCATGTTATCACCTCTTTACATCATCCTCTCTAACAGTTTGTTTATCTCCTTACCTCTGTATCCGAGAGCACCTCCCACTGAGAAGGGTTTCTTTATACCTCCTCTCTCGTATCCCTTCCTTGGAGGGTGGAGTCTAAACACAGGTTTTAGAGGTGTATCCTTTAGAAGTATCTCCCCCTTTATTATTTTCTCAGCCAACTCCTCAAGGGACATTCCCATTAACTCCCTTATCTTCTCCTCATCCACCCTCTTATCCCCAGGTAATCTCCCCCTCTTCAGGATCAACTTTATAAGGGTCTCCTTATCTATCTCCCCGTAGGTTACGTAGTCCTTAACCTTTCGGAGCATACCTTTGTAGGTGTCGGTCTCTGGTATCACTACACAGTGATTTACCTTGTGGAGTCTCAGCATCTTGAGGGTATCACTTATATCCCTTCTAACACCTACCCTACCCCTAACTCGCACAACTGCATAGGCCATACTATCACCTTAGAATGTCCT
>DQVW01000026.1 GCA_015661555.1 Methanothermococcus okinawensis | reverse complement strand
TATCTGTGGCTAGGCCGGGGGGTTAGGCGTCCCCTGTAACCCGAAATCGCCTTATGCGGGGGCCGAAAACTTGGGGGCGGCATGGGCCCTCTCTGCCCATCCCCAAGTCCCTACGATGACATTTCGTCCTGTGGGGTAAGACGGTGGAGGGGCCTACTTCGGAGGAAGTAGGTAACCTCCTTTGCCTACCGAACCCCGTCAGGCCCGGAAGGGAGCAGCGGTAGGTAGGACGTCGACGCTCACAGGGTAGCGGAATGGAGTAGGGCTTGGGGGCAATGGGCAGAGGGGGTCCATGTCCACCCCAAGGAAGCCACACCTTTTTTAATTATATAGAATATCTATATATTTAAATAAATGATTTCAATAGTTACAAGGTGATAGTGTTGATCCTGGGGGTTATCTCAGATACCCATGTGTACGACAGGGCAGATAAGGTGCCTGAGGAGGTCTTTCAACACTTCTCAGATGTAGACCTGATTATCCACTGTGGGGATATAACATCTGAGTGTGTACTGAGGGAGTTAAGTGACCTCTCTAAAACTGTGGCTGTAAGGGGGAATATGGACTACCTGGATCTCCCCAGGGAGGTGATACTGGACATTGAAGGTTTTAAGATTGGGGTTATCCATGGCGATATTATATACCCCAGGGGGGACATACTAAAGATGAAATACTACTGCCTGGAGAAGAACCTAGATGTTTTAATATCAGGGCATACCCATGTGCCCCTTATTAAGGAGATCTACGTTGAGGAGTTAAATAAAAAGATACTACTACTGAACCCAGGGAGTCCTACAGTGCCAAGGGGTTTTGGGAGAAGTATAATGAAGGTGGAAATCGAGGACAACTATATAAAACCTATCTTGATACCCCTGTGAATTATTTATCCAAATTTAACAAGAATAATTATAATACCTCCAGAAAGTTACTGTACCAGCTTATGTCGAGCCTGTAATTACTTTTTTATGCCCCTTACCTATGCTATGAAACTGGAAAAAGGGAAAGGATGATCACCATACCTAGGTATATAGTGGTGGATGAGGGTAGGGATGCCCTGTACAACATCCTCTCAAAACTTAGGTTGAAAAATCCTCTAGTTGTTGTAGGTAGGAGGACTAAAAAATACGCCCCAGACTTTGACTACCTATACTACCATGAGATAGAACTAGAGGAGGAGCATATTAAGAAGATTACAAGGGGTTACGACTCTATAATAGGGGTAGGTGGTGGAAGGTCTATAGACATAGGTAAGTACATGGCATACTGTTCAGGAATTCCCTTTATCTCCATGCCCACTACAGCATCTAACGACGGTATAGCATCACCTGTGGTATCCCTAGGACAGCCCTCTGTTTTAGTAGATCCTCCAATAGCGGTAGTTGTAGATTTGGATATTGTAAGAAAGTCCCCCAGGAGACTTCTAAGTGCAGGTTTTGGAGATGTGATTTCCAATATAACAGCGGTGTTAGATTGGAAACTTGCCCACAGGGAGATAGGGGAGAGTTACAGTGAAAGTTCCGCCATATTCTCAAAAACTATTGCAGAGGAGTTGATGGACTACGTATTAAGGAGTAACTCCCTATCCCAGTATCCAGAGAAGTTGATAAAGGCCCTTATAGGTAGTGGAATCACCATATCCATAGCTGGTTCTACGAGGCCTGCTTCTGGAAGTGAGCATCTCTTCTCCCATGCCCTGGATTACTTAAAGAGAAGGTATCAACTGGATGTGGACAGTCTTCATGGAGAGCAGTGTGGAGTAGGTACCATTATCTCCTCCTACCTCCACTGTAAAGAGGGTAACCTCCAGTACGAGGATATGGAGAATATAAGGTCCTCCTTAAAAAAGGTTGGAGCACCTACCACTGGAAAAGAGTTAGGTTTTGAGGAGGAGATACTCATAGAGGCCCTGTCAATAGCCCATACCATCAGGAGAAGGTACACCATACTGAGGGAGGGCATCTCCAGGGAGAGGGCCGAGGAGATATTGAGGGAGTGTGAAATTATATAGTTAAAGCCCTTCAAGGGTTATATCCATTATCCTCTTAACAGCCTCTGCAAGGGTTGGGGGAAGTCCAGAGAGATCCATACTTAGGAACCCCTTTATAATAAGGGACACAGCCTCCTCCTCTGTAAGACCCCTTGACATAAGGTATAACAGCTGCTCCTCTGCAATCTTCCCAACTGCCGCCTCGTGGGAAAGTTCTATGTTGGACCTTCTAGCATCTAACTCGGGAACTGCATAGAGGCGGGCCTCATCTGATATTATCAACCCCTTACACTCCAGATGCCCCTTGACCTCCTCCCCCTCTCCAACTAACCTCCCCCTAGCCACTACCTCTGAGTTGTCATCTGCTATGGATCTAGAGACAATATCTGCCCTACTACCTCTCCCAGAGAGTACCACCTTGGAGCCTAGGTCTATCTTAGATTTCTTCCTCCCATAGACTACACTTTGAAGTGTGGCCTTGGAGTTCTCCCCTGCACAGTATACAGCTGGATAACTCTGTATGGATCTCACAGGGGTGATTACCACGTAGTTATTTATATATACCCCGTTGTCCTCGATGTAGACCCCAGTTCTCTGCCTTACATGGACCTTCTCTCCCCAGTCATGTATCATGGTATAGGTCAACTTCCCATTTCTCTTTATGTAGAACTCAGAGACTGAGAGGTGAAGTCCAGATTTTACATGGGGTGAGGTTGCACAGCCTGTAATAATATTCAACTCTGCATCCTCCTCAACTATCACTATGTTATGGACGTTCTGGGATGTGTACTCCCTACCTATAAGGAGGCAGGTCTGGAGAGGTAGAGTTTCCCTGACCCCTTTAGGAACCCTTATGAAGAATCCTCCAGTTCTCTCCAGTGCAACCC
The DNA here is from genome assembly GCA_015661555.1 of Methanothermococcus okinawensis. Lineage (GTDB taxonomy): Archaea > AGJL01 > Methanococci > Methanococcales > Methanococcaceae > Methanofervidicoccus > Methanofervidicoccus okinawensis_B. The sequence continues at coordinate 7,054 of DQVW01000026.1, read as the reverse complement.
TTGCCGTATACTTATCCTTTATCTCCACCAAGTTCCAGAAGTAATCCTCTAAGTTGTACTTTTTTAAGGCCTCTGAGATAGGTAGGATCTCCACCTTGGACTTTGCCCTGGTGTAAACTACGTTGTTGTTTATCTGTAGATAGGAACCTGAGGTCCTCTCCTCCCTCACATCTATACCTAGGTTTTCCAACTTGGCCCTCTCCTCCTCCTCAAGATCCTCCAGGGAGTTTATCTCTACTTCACCCCCCTCCACCTTGTACTTACTGAGGTCTATATCCTCCCCATAGGGTGCAGGAACATCCCTGTACTTCTCAGCAGCCCTCCTTATTCTTTCTATCTTCTCCTTTGATAGCATCTTATACACCTCTTGTATCCATACTTTATTATGGTGTTAAGTATCTCCTCTGGACTACCTGAACAGGCTATTACCCCGTTGTAGAGTATGTGGGCCCTATCAACATTTATAAACTTCAGTATATGCCCCATATGGGTAATTATTAAACCAGCTTTCCTCCTATCTGCAGGTTTCCTGTCCTTCTCGAGAAGATGGTTTATAATCCTTCCCAGAAGTTTGATATTCTCCACGTCCACTCCACTGTCAGGTTCATCGAACATCATAAAGTCTGGATTCTGGGCGAACAACTGTAAAAGTTCAGATCTCTTAACCTCCCCCCCAGAGAAGCCAACGTTTACATCCCTATCTAGAAAGTCCTTGAACTTCAGTATCTCAGCCATTCTCTCTATCTCCTCCCAGTCCACCCTGGCTATTATCTTTAAGAGGTCCCTTAGCTTTACCCCAGGTATCTCAGGGGGCTTCTGATAGGCCAGACCTATACCAAGTTTTGCCCTCTCGTAAATAGGCATATCAGTTATATCCTTACCTTTGAAGTATATGCTCCCCTCTACCACCTTGTACCTTGGATTTCCAATTATGGTATTGATCAGTGTAGATTTCCCTGCACCGTTGGGACCAAAGAGTACATGGACCTCTCCCACATTGATGTTTAGATTAACATCCCTGAGTATCAACCTGTCCTCCACCTTAACAGATAGATTCTCTATGGATAGCATAGATCCACCCTTTGACAATTCTTATTAACTTTTAACCATAATCACTAAATGTTATAAATAGTTTAAAAGGATGGTAACATGAGGATATACTTTGCCACTGGAAATCCCCACAAGGTAAAAGAGGCAGAGCTAATATTAAAAGATCTAGAGGGTATTGAGATAGAGGCTGTAGATATCCCCTACCCAGAGATACAGGGTACCTTGGAGGAGGTCTCGGAGTTTGGTGTAAAATATCTTTACAGGAAGATAAAAAAGCCTGTATTTGTGGAGGACAGTGGATTCTTTATAGAGGTGTTAAAGGGTTTTCCAGGCACCTACTCAAGGTACGTCCAGGAGACCATTGGAAATAGGGGTATATTGAAACTTATGGAGGATTTTAAAGGGGAGGAGAGAAGGGCCTACTTTAAAAGTGTAGTTGGTTACTGTGATGAGGAGGGGGTAAGGTTGTTCAAAGGTGTTGTAAGGGGGTGGGTATCCTACGAGATAAGGAGTAAGGGGTATGGTTTTGCATATGACAGCATATTTATTCCAGAGGGGGAGAATAGGACCTTTGCAGAGATGACAACTGAGGAGAAAAGTAGAATATCCCACAGGAGGAGGGCCTTGGAGGCATTTAAGGATTATCTTAAGAAAAAGTTGTCTAGGTAACTACACTACGTAATTCCTCAAGATACCTATTCCCTGGATCTCACACTCTACAGTATCACCTCTCCTTAACTCACCTACTCCAGGAGGTGTTCCAGTGGATATTATATCATGGGGATAGAGGGTCATCACCTCTGAAATAAAGGCTATCAACTCCTCCACGGTGAATATCATATTCCTGGTGTTGGATTTTTGTCTAACCTCTCCGTTAACCCTTAACTGGATATCTAGATTTCCCGGGTCCAAATCCCTTACAATCCTTGGACCTATGGGACAGAAGGTGTCAAAGGACTTGGCCCTTGTCCACTGACCCTCCCTCCTCTGAATATCCCTGGCTGTAACGTCGTTTAGGATGGTGTACCCCATAACATAATCTAGGGCATCCTCCTTTTTCACATCCTTACACTTCTTCCCTATTACAACGGCTAACTCCACCTCGTGATCCACCCTTTTAGACTGTCTTGGAAGTACTATATTATCCCCGTGGTAGATAATGGAAGAGGTAGGTTTTAGGAATATAACAGGCTCCTCTGGTACCTCCATATTAAGCTCCTCTGCATGATCCCTGTAATTTAGACCTACACCTACAACCTTCGTTGGATTTATCTTCAACATCCCTATCCCCTTTACAGTATACTTATAGATATCCTGGTGGAGTACTCTGTAGGTATGTGACTCTTTATAACCTTATCTATCTCCCTCTCTATCCTCTCCCTATCCACCTTCCCTATAGGTATAAAAAGTAACTTCTTCCTCTCTACCTTTACCTCCCCCTCTATAACGTACACCCCATCCTCCCAGGCTATATCCAGTGAAACTTTAACATCTTTAACCCCCTTTATCCCCTTACATCTTTTAACAATATCCTTTTCTATCTCCCTCTTTAGATTAAGTAACTCCTCAAAAGAAGGTGAGTATACCTCCTTTAATACCTTCTCAATCCAATTCTCATCTGGCTCCTCCAATCCAAGTTCCCTTAGCACCTCCTCCCTGGAGGGGATGTCCTCCTCTTCCTCTAGAAGATCCTCCTCTTCTTCTAAGTTAACCTTCATCTCCGGGAATTTCTCCAGGATAGTCTTAACGAAGTCCTCACTACACTGGTAGATATCGATGGTGGAGATACTTCTCTCCATCAACTTTCTTATCTTTCTGTATGCAATGTTACCACATAGGATACCGTAGTTGTCCTCGTAGGCAGCTATTACAGGTTCCCTCCCCCTATATATTACATACCCATTTCTACTGATACTGAGGATAGAGAGGTTGATATGTACTAGATAGTACTTACCCTCCTCCAGGTAACGTTCAAAATCCTTACCTCCAGGTCGAAGGTATCTAATACAGGAGGTATTCAGGAAGATATCCCTACAACATATCTTAAATATCCTCTTCTTATTCAGTACTTTATCTATTTCTCTGGTGTCTCCCTCTATCTTAATAACACCTCCACTGATATACAACTGTCCAACAACCCTCTCTCCCTCCACTAGATATAAGATCACCTTCTTGTCAACATCCTGAATTATCTCATAGGCCACTTCAATATCTCCAGAGGCGTTCCACAGCTCCCCATCTGTGTAGATGTTACTTACAATCTCCCCATCCTTAACGGTAAATATATGGACATCCTTGATCCTCTCCCCCTCCTTAAAGATAAAGTAAATACATCCCCTGTGTAACTCCCTTAAAATACTCTTAAGATCTATATTTGCTATACTACTTACGATCTCTCCCATTTTCAACACCGGATTTAAAGGGGAAGTTCCACTTATGTGGTCATAATTTCCTATTTGTGGAATTTATTTATATCATTACTGGGGGTCCTCTATGAAGGTGAGGATAGGCGTTGTTATCCATGGACCTGGGATAGTAGACAGGGGTTATGTAGAGAGGATCCTTGAAGTACTTAGGGAGTTTCCAGGGGTTGTGGAGATAAGTGCCAAAGTTGGAGGAAATATGGGAAGGGTTGCAGTAATAGACAGGGGTCTAGAGGGTATTGTTGATATATCTGAGAGACTCTATCCCTCCCAGTGTCTTAGGAGATTGAGGGATAGGGATATACTACTTCTACTAAACTACGGCAAGTCCAGGGAGACAGGGCATACCTTTGGGAGGATAGTGGTAGAGAGGGCGGGGATAGATAAACCTGTAATACAGATAGAGAGGCCAGGGGAGGATGACGGCAGTATCCTGGTATGGAATAGGGAAGTCTGTAGTGAAGATGTTAAGGAGATCCTGGAGGCCCTACTATCCCATATCTCTAAGAGGTTAGGTTTAGAGGTTATGAAGTGTACAGGGAATAAGTTATCAGTATGGGAGGAGGGGGATAGGGTCTTTAGAAGGATAGATACAGTAGACCCTGGGGAGAGTATCCTGGTAAATGGGGTTGTTGTAGGAAGGGCTCTAGGGAGCCCTGTTGTATTGATAGCTGAGAGAGGTAGGATAGTTAAGATTCTTCAGGGGGAGATAAAGAGGGACGGGGTAGAGAGGCTGGGAACTGTGGATCTGAGAAAGGCCATTGTAAAAACTGGGATCTTAAGAAAGAGTCCCTCTAAGATCATTGGGAAAAGAAGGATAGGAAGAGGAGATTCACCGGGGGAGGTTGTAGTGGTGGACAGGGGGGATATAGATATAGTAGGAATGTTGAGGGATAGGAGTATCTCCACCCTAGTTACTGTAGGTAGTGACACCACCTCCATCCTCGGTAGTGTTCTCAGTAGATTTAACGTTAAAATAATTGGTATAGTCGATGAGGATTTTGAGAGGTATAAGTTATTGGAGGATGCCAGGATAGGTGAGGGTTCCCTTATCCTGTTGAAGAACTGTGAGTGCCACCAGGTGGGGAATTTACTGGAACATTTAAAAGGAAGAAGATTAAGTTATGAGGAAACTCTGGAGTATGTAATTGGTCTTTTGGAGAAAAATGGAGTTGTCTACGAGATTAATAAATAAATATTGAGGGAAGAGTAGTATTATTAATATCACCTAGGAAGGTAATACCATGGTTGATATGGACAGGATAAGTATATCCCTACCTACAAAACTTCTGGAAGAGTTTGACAAGGTAATAGCTGAAAGGGGTTACGCCTGTAGAAGTGAGGCTATAAGGGATGCCATAAGGGACTACATTATTAAACACAAGTGGATAAGTAGTCTAGAGGGAGAAAGGGTAGGGAACATCTCCATCATATACAACCATCACTCCCATGAGTTGATGAAGAAGTTAACAGATATCCAACACTCCTATACAGATCTTATCGTGGCAACCCTCCATATGCACCTAGATCGTGAACACTGTATGGAGGTAATACTGGTAAAGGGAGATGCAAAGAGGATAAAGGAGCTTACCGACAAGTTGGCATCTCAGAAGGGAGTTAAATATGTAAAGTTAACGGTAATGACACCTGGGGGCAAGATCCCTGAATAGATCACTCCACAACCTCAAAACCTCTACTCTCTATCTCCTTTTTCTTCCTCCTGATAGCCTTTAAAACCCTCTCCTCGTCCTCCAATGCTATAAAGTTCAAGGTGTGTTTCGTATCCCTGTAGAAGGGGGGCTTTTCAATATTCAGATCCCCATCTACGTACCTTGTTAGGGATTCATTGAGGAATAAGCTGTATCCCTTTTTAGCCAGCTCTATACCTTGCAGGGGATCCTTAACAACCTTCTTAACCCTGAAGGATATACCTCTACTTTTTAAAATATTCCAGAGGATCCTCTGGGGAGAGTACCTTATGCCTACTAAGTTCTTTATATCAAATCTATCCCTATACACCATTACCATGTAGTCGTATACCACAGGTATGGGATCACCTAACCTGTAACTCCAGTAGGGATCGTCTATACCTAGGATCTTCACCATCCCCATCCTGTAGAGTTTCAGGACGTTGTCAAAGGAGGATATAACTATATCCTCAAAGAGTATCCTGCCTACCTCCCCACATATAAAACCACTGGCTATAAAGGAGGTCTCCTCCAATCTCCTCTTTATCCTCTGGTAGTACTCTACAATCTCCTGCCCCTCCTCTGTAACCACGGTACCAGAGGTGGAGGATTGAATGATCTTTACCCCTAATTTCTTCTCTAGCCTCTTTATCTGAATATTTACAGAGGAGGTGGGTATGTTAAGTATCCTGGCAACTTTGTTCTGTGACTTCGTCTTTAGAAGTAGTTCTATTATCCTTATCTGGTTCTCCGTTATCTCCTTTCCCCTATACTTTATACTACTGAGGCCCATGTTATCTCTTTTTATACTCCCTCTAAGAGTATCCTCAATATGCGCTCTCCACTTCTACCATCCCCAAAGGGATTTTCCCAATTCCTATCCCTCCTAAGCATGATATTCACTGCCTCTAAGATATCCTCCCTCTCTATATCCACCAGGAGGTTACTTCCAACCTCCAGGGTCTCTGGGCGTTCTGTATTCTTCCTTAGGGTGATACAGGGGACCTTCAATATACAGGCCTCCTCCTGCACCCCTCCACTGTCAGTCAAAATCAAACTGGCATACCTCTCAAGGATGAGGAATTTAAAGTAACCCACAGGTTCCAGTATCTCTATACTGCTATTTTTTAGTCTATCCCAGAGTTGGTACTCCTTTAACCTCTTCTCAGTTCTAGGATGGACTGGGAATATTATCCTTTTGTCGTAGTGCTCCGCCACCTTAAGTACCCCCTCTATTATACCTTCCAGTCTCCTCCTGTTATCTGTATTCTCTGCCCTGTGGATGGTAAGTAGGAAGTAATCCATATCCTTAAGGTTATCTAGTGTCTCCTTTTCCCTCTCCTCTGCAATCTCTATATTTTGAAGTGTTGCATCTACTATGGTGTTTCCAACGAGGAAGACATTCTCTGTTATACCCTCTCTCTTGAGATTTTCCTCAGCAACCTCTGTAGGTGCAAAGAGATAGTTGGATATATGGTCAGTTAAAATCCTGTTTATCTCCTCTGGCATACTTCTGTCGTAACTTCTCAACCCCGCCTCCACATGGGCAACCTCTATTCCCAACTTTGTAGATGCAAGGGCCCCTGCAAGGGTGGTATTTGTATCTCCCTGGACAATTACTATATCAGGTCTCTCCCTTAGTAAAACCCTCTCTATCCCCTCCAGCATCCTACCTGTCTGTTCCCCATGGGGAGCAGACCCCACCCCTAAGTTGTACCTAGGTTTTGGAAGGTTTAACTCTTTGAAAAAAATAGAGTCCAGGTTTTTGGAGTAGTGTTGATTGGTATGGATAATAAAGTACTCGTTGTTATTAAACTCCTCCAACTTTCTTATTAGAGGGGATAGTTTTATTATCTCGGGACGGGTCCCAAGGACAATCCCAATTTTCATCTG
>DQVW01000027.1 GCA_015661555.1 Methanothermococcus okinawensis | reverse complement strand
GGGGCCTACTTTAAGGGTGAGGAGGGTGTCTGTGTATTTGTGGAGCACCAGGATCCAAGAAAGGTTTCAAAAAGGGTTAATGAAGTTATAAAGTTAGACAATGGAAAATCTCTTATTACAAGATGTCCCATCTATGAGAGGGTATTAAAAAAAGGGATAGTAATTGAGATGAAGAAGTTGGATGTCCACTCCCTCTCCACTGAGGATATCTACGAGATAGCACATATACTAAAGAAGATCTTATGACAGAACGTTTTTCACCTTCTCTGTACTTCTCTTCATGGCCAGTCTTATCAACCCCAGGTTTACATTGGCATCTGTAAGTACTACCAGTATACCCTCCCCGGCATCAGTCATAAGTGTTTTACCATGCTCCCCTTCTATCATCATCTGTTGTAGTGCTCCCTGGTTTATCTCGGCAGCTGTTCTCTCAGCGGAACCGTAGGCTGCAGAGGCCATTGCACCAATTAACTCCACATCTATCCCAGAGGGCATCTGGGCTGCAATTACCAGTCCATCCTTACCTACAACCATTGAACCCCTTACCCCTTCGACCTTGTTAAGATCTGCTAAAATTCTATCTATCATTACTTTCACCAGGAAAAAATTTTATAAGAATTTTGACATCTGTTGTTATATAAATTTTTTTGTTTATAAATAGAGATTTACCCCCAGAGATGCGGCAAGTAAAACTACCGCCCTGGTCATCTCATTTGTGGCACCTAACACATCCCCTGTAACACAGTTGATCTCACTGTTCGATTTTTTTGCAAGGGCCATGGCAAAGAACACTGCAACAGTGGAACAGAGTACTCCAATCCTGGGAATGTCTAGAAGGAAGGAGAGTATCATCATTAGAAGGTAACCTAGAGATAGATGATATTCATCGGTATTCTTGACGAAGTACCTTCCCGTACCCTCCTTAGAGGGGATACCACAACATGCACAGGTTAAAAGTCCCAACCTGGAGGAGGCCTCTGTTAACACCATCAACTTGGAAAATGTTAGAAAGGGGAGTTTGGAGTAGAGATAACCTATAGATGCCAGGGATATCATCTCCACGAAGAATACAAACACCAGGGCTCCAATACCTATATACTTATCCCTCATTACCTCCAACTTCCTCCTGGCATCTCCCATTACCATCCAGGCATCTCCATAATCCCCAAGTCCATCTACATGGTGAAAACCCTGGATATACAACATGGTAAAGAGTACCAAGGTGCCCACCAGGAGGGGGGCGTCTATTCCCAGGTAGTAGAAGGGAAGGGCTACAAGGGATCCGCAGAACCCTATGAACATGCCTATGAACAGTATAAACAGTAGATATTTGGATATCTCCTCTAGATCACTGTAAAATTCCCCCACAGGTATCCTGGTCATAAAGGCGATTAATCCCTTAATTCCATCTAGGATCTCTTCTATCTTTTTCATGCCTACCCTACTCCCCTCCATTTAATAGCTTCCTTACAATGTCCACAACCTCCCTTAAACTTTTGACCTCGTACTTACATTCCCCCTTCATATCCCTGTACTTCCCCCTGAGTATTCTTATGGTATGCATACCTACCTTACTTGCCGGTATAATATCCCTATCTATCCTGTCCCCTACATACACAGCCTCCTCTCCCTTCAGGTTCATCTTCTTAAGGGCGTACCTGTAGAACTCCAGGTTTGGCTTCCCAAGACCATACTCCTCCGAGGTTACAACCTCGTCAAAGAAATCTGCTATACCAAGTCTAATAAGTTTCTCCCACTGTTTTATGGTAATACCGTCTGTAACTACACCTAACTTTAAACCCATCTTTTTCAACTCTATAAGGGTCTTTATAGTATCGGGATAGGGCCTTAAGAGGGCAAATTTAACGTTGTGGTATGTGATTACCCCCATGGTAACTATCTTGGGGTTATGCCTTCCCTCTATGGCCTTTACCAGATCGTCGAAGTGATGGCCGTAATTTGGACCCTTCTCTTTTATTATCCTCTGAAGGATGTTGTAGGCCTCCTCCTCTGTAGCGTTTAGTCCAGCATCTATCATCATCTTTATGGCCTCTCTCCTGGCCCTATCTACAAAGGAGGTAGAGTCGTAGAGGGTGTCGTCTAGGTCAAATAGCACTCCCTTTATAGTCATCTCTAGCACCTTTTAACCTTTTGATCTCCTAACCTTCTCCCTAACCATGTTGAAGAGTCCTACAAAGTCATCCTCAACATTCACAGGCACTACTATAAGTCCCAACTTCCTATGCCTCTCTATCCACCCCCTGTCATAAACTGGAACCTCTATCTTTACAGGTTCATCACTGGGGTTGCCTACAATTACATTCCTGTAGGGGAAGGCCTCCCCCTCCCCTTCACCGTATGGTATTATAGTCTCCCTTATATACCCTCCCAAGGCCATAGTCAACCTTGGAGGTAGTATCATCTTTGGCATCCTATCCCTCTCAAAATTTATAGTAGATAGCCAGGTACAATGTCCTTTGCAATGAGATCTCCGTAAGTCTCCCTCTCCCTTATAATATAGACCCCCTTCTCACTAGTTAGTATCATCCTAGGCCTCCCCCTACCGTTGTAGTTGTTCGCCATGCTTATCCCATATGCCCCAACATCCAGTATAGCCAGTATATCCCCTACCTTAACCTTTGGGATATTCCTATCCCTTCCAAAGACATCTGAACTTTCACATAGACCCCCAGCAATATTTACAACCTCCCTCTCCTCCCTGAATACACAGGGTACTATCTCGTGGTAGGCGTCGTAGATGGCAGGCCTCATCATATCGTTCATACCTGCATCTATCATAACCCACTTTCCATAGGGGGTCTCCTTTATGTGGTGGACCTTTGCAAGGAGTACTCCAGCTGTTCCCACTATACTCCTCCCAGGTTCAAGGAGAAGGTTAGGTAGATCTACCTTATCCTGGTACTCCATCATGGTGTTGATTATCACCTCTGCCAACTGATAGGGGGTGGGCACCTCCCTGTCCTTGTGATAGGGTATCCCCAATCCCCCTCCTAAGTTCACATCCTCTATCTTTATACCCTCCCTCTCCAGCTCCACAACGAAATCCATAACCTTTCTGGTCTCCTCCTCAAAGGGGGAGAGGTCTGTCAGTTGGGACCCTATATGGCAGTGTACACCCACAACCTTTACATTGTCCATCTCTAGAGCCATCTTTACAGCCTTCATGGCCATGCCAGATTGGACGTCAAGTCCAAATTTACTCTTCTTCAAACCTGTGGCTATCTTGGGATGGGTCTTTGGATCTACATCTGGATTTATCCTAAATGCAACATTTGCCACAGCTCCCATCTCACCAGCTATCCTGTTAATGAGTATTAACTCACTTATACTGTCTACGTTGAAGGCCCTTATGTTGTTCTCAATACCCATTACAATCTCTTCCCCTGTTTTACAGTTGCCGTTGAATACTATCTTCTCAGGTGGCACCTTGGAGAGTCTAGCTATGTACAACTCACCACCACTTACAACATCTGCCCCACCTCCCAACTTAGACAGTAGTCTTGTAATGGCTAAATTGGCATTTGCCTTGTAGGCGTAGCAGAGGATAAAATCCTTCCCTGTCTTCTCCTCATACTCCTTAAATGCATCCTCATAGGCCCTGTAATTCCTTACTATCTGGCTCTCACTCATAACGTATAGAGGGGTACCGTACTTCTCTGCAAGTTCCCCTGCATCGTATCCATCTATCTTTAGAACCCCATTCTCTACGGTTATCATGTCGTTTCCTAGGAATTTCATATCAACCACCACTAAAACTTTCTAATATTAAAGTGGGCTATGGGCCTATTTATAAATTTTAAAAATTTTTAATTATTATAAAAAAGGGAGAAATATGGATCTCAAAGATTGGGCACCTATATACTCTAGGATTGTGGAGGATTTTAAATTTGACAGGGAGATGGACCTAAGAAGTGGTTTACTACTTAGGAATCTCCTTGATAGGTTGGGGAACAGGGTAATGGAGGAGAGGTTAAGGGAGATTATAGAGGGGAGAACTGTCTATGTAGTTGGGGCTGGTCCCTCTATAAGGAGACATGTTAAGATACTTAAGAGCTTAAAGGAGAGGGATGTGGTTATCTCTGCAGATGGGGCTACAAAGGCACTACTAGAGGAGGGCATCCTTCCAGATATTGTGGTTTCAGATCTAGATGGAGACATGGAGAGTATAATTGAGAGTAACAGGAGAGGTTCCATCGTTGTAGTACATGCCCATGGAGACAACATTCCTAAGATAAAGAGGTACCTTCCAAGGTTGAAGAATGTGGTGGGAAGTCATCAGGTTCCCATGGAGATTTCAGGGCTTGTCAACTTTGGAGGGTTTACAGATGGTGATAGGTGCTGCTTCCTTGCAGAGTATTACGGCGCTAAAAGGATAGTACTCTGTGCCATGGACTTTGGAGAGTACGTTACCAGGTACTCAAGGCCAGATTTAAAGAGGGATGTGGAGAGGGGGGACGAGATCAAGATAAAGAAGTTAAGGTATGCTAAGGAGTTGATAGAGTACCTTAAAGAACGGGGTAGGTGTGCCATAGTCTCTATAGAGGAATGGATAAGATGTCAAAGGTGAATATCCTACTAGTTGGAGGTCACGATCCCACAGGTGGAGCTGGGATAGTTGTAGATGTGAAGACTGTGAGGGCACTAGGCTGTAACCCCTTAACTGTAATCACCTCCCTTATCCCTCAAAACAACAGGAGGGTATACTCTAAGCTGGACATACCAGGGGATGTTTTAGAGGATCAACTCCAGGCTATCCTTGAGGAGTTTGAAGTATCCACTGTAAAAACTGGAGTGCTAACTAAGGAGGCCATAGAGGTACTTCTGAAGTATCAGGAGGAGTATAACTTTAAAATAGTCTGTGATCCTGTCCTAAAATCTACTACAGGTTATAACTTCATAGATGAGGAGACCCTTGAAAGATACTTTGAACTCTTTAAGAGATCCCTTTTAATACTACCTAACTCCCAGGAGTACAGGGTAATAAAAGAGTCCAGGTATTTCAGGGACTTGGAGAAAAGTGATCTCTATATACTTGTCACTGGGATAGAGGATACACTTATCTACAGGGGGAAGGTGGTGAGGAGATTCAGGGGGAGGAGGATAGAGAAGGAGGTACATGGTACAGGTTGTGTATTTGCCTCTGCAGTGGCATCCCTTATTGGAAAGGGGTACAATATTATAGAGGCCATCGAGGAGGGAAAGAGGGTGGTATTCACCTCTGTAATATACGCCATTAAGACAAAGTATGGCTACAACGCCAACCCCCTCTATATAACCAGGGAGAAGATATTGAGAAATCTCTACTACGCCCTCCACCTACTGAGGGAGATAGATCTTCAACACCTTATCCCAGAGGGTGGCACCTATATTGGAGAGTGCCTCCCCCTTCCAAGGGGTGTTGAGGATGTTGTCACCCTAAGGGTTAAAGAAAAAGAGGTAAAATTTGGAGCTTCCAACACCCTCTCCAAGGTAGTAGTTATTGCCCACCACTACCATCCCAGGATTAGAGGTGCAATGGTAATAAGATACTCTGAGGATATTCTAGAGGCCCTGGAGAGATGTGGATTTACCTATGCCCCTCTAGATAGTGAGGGGGATATTAAAAAAATATTTGAGAAGTATCTACCTGATGCCCTTTACTTCAGAGGTGAAGTTGTTGTACTTGGTGAGGATGGGGTGGATGTTGCAAAAAAGGTAAGGGAGATTTACGAAGCTTTAGGATAAAAACCTCCTTATTACATCCACTATCTCCCTTATGTTCTCTATCTTAACATCTGCAGTCTCTAGTGCCTTTTTTGAAACCTTACCTCCCTGTAAGTTGATCACCGAGAGATCACTCTCCAGCATTGCAGGGACGTCGTTGGTCCCATCTCCCACCATAACTACCTTATAACCCTCCCTCTTCAACTTTAACACCAAATCCCTCTTAAGGTGTTGATGGGCCTCCGGAAGGATATGATCCCTATCTACACCTATCAACCTACTTAACTTCTCGAGGGCGTATCCACTATCCCCAGAGGCTATATACACTTCGACCCCCATATCTTTTAACTCCCTCATAGTTTCCTGTACCCCCTCAAAGAGACAGCCTCCAGTGGCAACGGTGTACTCCACCTTTCCCCTTAAAGTATCACAGATAAGTGCATATCCAGGATCTGTCTCGATTTTGAATCTGCTAAGTATATAGGCAGGATCCTGTAACTCCTTTACTTTGGTCTCAGAGTCTTTCAGTATGTTGTCCTTGAAGATAGGGGGATGGCAGTAGGTGATCCTCCACTTCACCCTTTGAAGTAGCTCCCTCATTGGCATATCTGGATCTAGATTTAAAAGAGGGATATTCTCCCCTATGACAGTTAGAACCCTACCCCTCTTATTGTCTACAATATCAACGGTCTGATGGTTACAGAGGAACTTCTGGGATTCTATCTCTTTAACTATTCTTATAACTTCTACCAAGGTGCCAGAGCAGTCGAAAACTACGGCAGTTTTCATAAGATCCCTTTCAAACGTTCTACAAAGGATCTTATCAGATCCTCACTCTTCTCCCCATTCCTCTCTACACCACTTGATACATCTACCCCG
>DQVW01000116.1 GCA_015661555.1 Methanothermococcus okinawensis | reverse complement strand
TTTTCAACATTAAATTTTCCATCCTTAAACCACTCATCAACCCATTTTCTAGCTAGAGAGTATGCAACATGTCTATTTTCAAAAATCTCAAATAAATCATGAGATGCTTTGATCCATTTAGTGAAATCCTCTTTACCAAGCATTTTATCCTCTCTATATTTTAACTATGAGTAGTAAATTAATTTTATTAAAAGTTAATGAGGGATACCATGGATATCGAGGAGTTGAAGGAGACTCTATCTAAAAACATGGATAAGCTCCCCCTGGGGTGTCAGTACTGTATTAGAGGTGAAAAACTAGTTCTATTTATCACAGGTCTATGTGACGAGAACTGCTACTACTGCCCAATATCTGAAAAGAGAAAGGGGAAGGATGTTATCTACGCCAACGAGAGAAGGATAAACTCCATCGAGGAGTGTATAGAGGAGTGTATCCTCTGTGGAAGTAAGGGGGCAGGTATCACAGGGGGTAACCCACTACTTAGGTTGGAGAGGACCTGTAAATACATGAAGGCACTTAAAGAGAGATTTGGCCCCTCCTTCCACATCCACCTCTATACCACCCCTACCTACATAGACGAGGATAAACTTAAGGCACTAAAGGAAGCTGGGTTAGACGAGATAAGGATACATCCCACCAAGTACTTCAACGAGTACTACGGAGAGGGTAAAGAGAAGGAGAGGAAGGAGTATGTGAAGTACCTGGTGGACACCCTTAAACTCTGTATGAAGTATATAAAAGACGTGGTGGTGGAGATACCCTCTATCCCAAACTACGAGAAGGAGATCATCTATCTAGGAGAGGCTCTCGAGAGGGCTGGAGTTAGATACTTGAATATAAACCAGTTGGAGTACTCCGAGACCAACTACCAATCCCTTAAAGAGAGGGGATTTGTGGAGAAAAACGACTACACCTCTGAGATACTTGGAAGTGAGGAGACTGCCAGGAAGGTAGTTGAGTACTTCAGGAAAAAGGGATCTAAACTAATGGTGCACTACTGTCCCTCTGTGTTAAAGGACGGTATACAGATGAAGAACAGGTTACTTAAAAGGGCTGAGAATGTTGCCAAGGATTACGAGGTAATTACAGAGGAGGGTCTCCTGGTAAGGGGTGTGGTCTCCTTTAGAAATCTCAGGGATGTTAAGGACCTACTGGAGATACTGGAGTACAACCAGGTACCCTACGAGATAGACCTGGATAAAAAAAGCATCTATCTCAATCCCTATATTCTAGAGGAGATAGTGGAGATGTTAAAGGATAGGGGGTACAGGTTTAAATTCAGTGCCTATATCTCCGAGAGGTATCCTACAGTGGATGGTTTGGAGGTGGAGAGGATTCCTCTAGTTGTGGAGAGGAGAAGTTTAAGGGATATAAGGAGGGGGACGTGATACTATGGATCCCACAGAGGGTATAAGGGGCTCAAAATCCAAAGTACTGGAGGGGAAGAGGATAGTGGTTGGAGTAACAGCCTCCATAGGGGCTATAGAGACACCTAAGTTGATAAGGGAGCTTATAAGACATGGTGCAGAGGTTTATCCAGTGGCCACCCAGGAGTCCAGGGATATAGTGGGGGAGTACGCCCTAGAGTTTGCCTCTGGGAAGAAGGTATGTTACAACATTACAGGTCTTGTGGAGCATGTAACCCTCTACAACCTCTGTGACGCCATGGTAATATATCCAACAACTGCAAATACCCTCAGTAAAATAGCCCTGGGCATTGGAGACAATGTAGTAAATACAACGGCCCTTATGTTCATGGAGAATAAGCCTCTCTTTATAGCTCCAGGGATGCATGTAAACATGTGGCAAAACATAGGGGAACATGTGGAGAAGTTAAGGAGAAAGAGGCTTGTATATGTTTTGCCACCAAGGATGGAGGAGGGAAAGGCCAAGGTGCCCTCTATAGAGGACGTGGTCTTAAGGGTTATGGAGGTGTTGAAGGGAGATTACAGAGGGGGTAAAAGAGTCTTAATACTCTCTGGAGCTACTGCCGAGTTTATAGATAGGGTTAGGGTTATTACCAACCTGTCCTCTGGAAAAACAGGATACTACCTTGCAGAGGCTGCCGCGAGAGAGGGGCATCACGTAGAGGTGATACACGCCCTTGGAATGGAACCTCCCTACTACGTTAAGTCCCATAAGGTACTAACTTCCAGGGAGATGTTGGATAAGGCCTTGGAAGTGGGAAGGGATGCCCAGGTAATTATCTCCTGTGCAGCTATTTCCGACTTCATCCCAGAGGTGACCTTCCCTGGAAAGATAAAATCGGACAGGGATATTACCTTGAAATTGAGGAGGAATATTAAGATAATTAAGGAGCTTAGGAGGGCATTCCCTGAAAAAACCATAGTAGGATTTAAAGCCGAGTACGGTGTAAGTAAGGAGGAACTTGTAGAAATAGGGAAGGAGAAGTTAAGGGAGTACGACCTGGACTACATCGTGGTGAACGATCTCGCAAGGCACTACTTCGGTGACGACTACAACGAGGTAATACTTATGGGTAAAAGGGGTGTGTTGAAGGAGTTGAAAGGTAGGAAGTCCAAAATTATGGAAGAGATTATTAGGGAAGTGGTGAAATAGATGGAGTTTTTAAAGGAGTTAAGGAAAGGATACCTTAGAAAGAGAAGGGAAAAGGATCCAAACTTACCTGTAAGCACCTGGATAGGTAAGGATATCCTATCCAATGGGAGGATTGGAAGGAGTGTTACCGTAATACTCAATACACCTGGATGTAGATGGGCCTATGAGCAGGGGGGCTGCACCATGTGTGGCTACCTCATGGATAGCTCCCCCAGGGAGATAACCTCCCAACACCTAATAAATCAGTTTAACTACGCTATAGAGAGGTACTGCAAAGAGATAGAGGAGAATCCCAAAGATATCTGTATAAAGATATTCACCTCTGGAAGTTTCCTAGACGAGGGGGAGGTGCCAAGAGAGGCGAGGAGGTATATACTTAGGAAGATAGGGGAGTTAGGTATTAAGGAGGTAGTTATAGAGTCTAGACCAGAGTATATAAGGGAGGAGACCTTGGAGGAGGTTAGGGAGTGTATAGGGGATGTAAATATGGAGATAGGTGTAGGTGTTGAGACCTCCAACGAGGAGATAAGGAATTACTCCATACATAAGGGTATATCTAACAGGGATATTTTAAAGGCCTTGGATCTAGCCAGGAAGTACTCCATAGGTATGAAGGCCTATCTCCTGATAAAACCCCTCTTTATAACTGAGAAAGATGCAGTACTTGACAGTATACACTCAGGTAACTGGTGTCTAGAGGTGGGGTTTAACAGAGTATCCTACTGTCCAGCAACTGTCCATAGAGGTACCTTAATGGAGATCTTCTGGAAGAAGATGCAGTACAGGCCTCCCTTCCTATGGAGTGTTTTGAAGATAATCTACCAGGTTAAAAGGAAGAATCCAGGTTCCATAGTGATCTGTGATACCTCGGGAATACCCTCGGAGAGGGGAGCCCACAACCTACCAAGATGCAGATGTAACAGGGAGATTAAGGAAGTAATTGAAGGTTTTACATTGACTCAGGATCTCTCAGATATTAAAAGGGTTTTGGAGATGGACTGCTGTAAGGATTACTGGGAGAGATTCCTGGAGTTTGAGGAGAGGAATATTGTACCCCTGGGAGAATACCTGTAATAGGTGAAGAGATGGTAAAGTTGATGTTGGCCCTAGATGTAACAGGTGAAAAAAGAGCCTTGGAGATACTCAGGGAGGTCTCCCCATATATTGACGCCGTAAAGGTTGGTTATCCCCTGGTGTTATCCACCCATCTAGGTATAGTAGAAGAGATTAAGGAAACTACAGGGAAAGAGGTTATATGTGATTTTAAGTTGGCTGATATACCCTCCACCAACGAGAAGATAGCCTCTCTAGCCTTGAGATACGGGGATGGGATCATATGTCATGGGTTCCTTGGGGAGGACAGTGTAAGGGCGGTACAGGAGGTGGCTAGAAGATACGGTGAATATAAAAAGGTGATAATGGTTACAGAGATGTCCCACAGGGGGGCACTTCAATTTCTACAGCCAGTTGCAGATAAGTTGGCCAGGATGGCTAAGAGGTTAAAGGTAGATGGAGTAGTGGCACCCTCCACCAGGCCTGAGAGGTTGAAGACCATCAAGGATATTGTGGGGGACATACCTATTATGTCTCCAGGGATAGGAGCCCAGGGAGGGGATCTAAATAGAGTACTGGATATCCTAGAGGAGAAGGACTATATAATTATAGGGAGAGATATATACGAGAGTGAAAACCCTGCTAAAAGGGCAAAGTACTACCAGCAGGTATTGAAGGGAGATTAAGGTGATATGAGATGGAGAAGAAAATAGTTAGTGTTAGTAACAGTATTATTATTAAGTCTATGAAAAATGTCTTTGAAAATGAAATTGAAGAGTTAGAGAGGGAGTTAAAGGAGCTTTATAATAAGTACAATGTAAGAAGTAGTGCAGAGATGTCCTGTAAGGACGAGGAGATGGAGAGGGATTACAAAAGGATGGTGGAGATAGAGGAGGAGTTGGAGGTTTTGAAGAAATGTCTTAAAGATCTTAACCTTAAGACACTCTAGGGATGGAAGGATGAAAGTTGTTATAACTAGACCTTTAGAGGAGGGGAGGAGGTTTGCCCAGTTGCTAAGGGAGGCTGGCCCATTTGAACCTGTACTTCTACCTACATTGGAGATAGTATTTAGGGATGTGGATATAGATATAGGGAAGTATCGGTGGATAGTTTTTACAAGCCCTAGAGGTGTTAGGGGTTTATATAGAAATCTAGATAAGGAGGGATTGAAGGAGATTAAGGATAAAAGGATAGGGGCAATAGGTAGGGAAACTGCAAGGGAGTTTAAGAGGGTATTTAACAGGGAGGTGGATGTGGTACCTGATAGATACACAGCCGAGGATCTTTTGAAGGTGTTAAAGGGGTTAGTGGGGGAGGAGAGGGTGTTGATTCCCACCACCCCGGCAACTAGGGATGTACTCTCACGACACCTGAAGGGAGATATAGTATATGTTTATCACTCCAAGGAACCTGAGGATTTAAGGTATAAGATCGAGAGGTTGAAGAATGACCTATTAAGAGAGGATGAGAAGGTTGTGTTTACCTTTACAAGTGGTTTAACAGCTAAAAACTTTTTTAAAAACCTAGACCATGAATTCCTAAAGGTGCTCAGGGATCACTATATAGTATCCATAGGTCCTGTTACCAACAAGGTTGTGGAGAGTTATGGATTTAAGGGATACATTCCCAGAGAGTATACTGTTAAAGGTATGATAGAGGTTATAAAATCTCTCAGGTGATAGGATGAAGATAGGGATCCTCTCAGATACTCACGACTACCTACCTAATATAAGGAAGGCTATAGAGTTATTCAACAGGGAGAAGGTGGAGATGTTGATACACTGCGGTGACTTTGTCTCCCTCTTCGTTATAAAGGAGTTTAAAAATTTTAAGGGTAAGATATGGGCAACCTACGGTAACAACGACGGAGAGAGGACGAAACTTAAGGAGTGGTTAAAGGAGCTAAACCCTGAAAACGAGATAGATGACTATCTAACCTTTAAAATAGAGGATTTAAAGTTCTTTGTTCTCCACGGTACAAACAGGGAGGTCTTGGAGGCAATTATAAAGTCTAAAAATTATGACGTTGTGATATACGGTCATACCCATAAGAGGGTATTCAAGGAGGAGGATGGGGTACTGGTAATAAATCCCGGTGAGTGCTGTGGCTACTTAAGTGGCACCGCCACCGTTGGTATATTTGACACTGAGACTAAGGAGTACAGGGAGTTTGTACTTAAAGGTGGAAACCTTGAAGTTGGTGATAGGGAGTAGGGGGAGTAAATTAGCCCTGGCCCAGACCTACTATGTAAAACGCCTCCTGGAGAGGGTAGATGAAAATCTAGAGATCGAGATAAAGGTGGTGAAAACTAGGGGGGATGTAAATCAGAGGGTCCCTATATCCCAGTTGGGGTTAGGTGTATTTACCAAGGAGTTAGATATCAAGATGTTGGAAGGTGAGATAGATATAGCAGTACATAGTTTAAAGGATGTACCTACTCTATGGAACAGGAATCTCACCATAGCTGCAACTCCAGAGAGGGATAGTTATCACGATGTAATGGTATACAGAGGGGAGGGAGAGATAGGAGAAGGTTTTGTAGTAGGTACCTCCAGTATCAGAAGGAGGGCCTTCCTATCCCTTAAATATCCAGGGGTAGAGGTGGTTCCTTTAAGGGGGAATCTAGATACCAGGTTAAAAAAGTTGAGGGATGGGGAGTATCAAGGTATAGTAGTGGCTGAGGCCGGTTTAAGAAGACTGAAAATAGATCTAGAGGCCCTAAATCTAAATTATAGAAGGTTGGATATCCCACCTGCACCGGCCCAGGGTGTAATAGGAGTAGCTGCCAGGAGGGGAGACAGGGAGATCATAGAGCTACTTAAGAAGATAAATCACAGTAAGACATACCTAGAGGCTACTGCAGAGAGGTGGGCACTGAGGACATATGGAGGAGGTTGCCAGGCACCTTTTGGAGCCCTTGCACGATATAAGGATAAAGATGGAGAGCTTCATCTCACCTGTAGTGTAGTAGATCTAAAGAAAAGGAGGGTAATAGTGGAAGAAGGTAGTGTAAGATGTGATGTGGAAGATATAGAAGATGCCAGGGAGTTGGCAGAACACTTAGGAAGTAAGTTAAGAGAAAAAATAGAGAACTAGACCTTTACTTCTTCTCCTTTGAAAGTACTATCTCTATGGTTGAAACGTTAAGTGTCCTACCGTCCTCGCTTTTTACCTTCTCAGTTCCCAACTTTACATCCTCCACTTTTACATCTGGTAGAAACCTGTTTCTAACCATCTCCTCTACGTCTACAGCCTTACTTATAGCCTTACCCCTCGCCTTTATAACAACCTTGTCCACGTTCTCCACGTTAAATTGTGTAAGTACTGCAAGAACGTAGTTCATTACACTCTTTTTACCTACAAATACCGTCCCTATCATAGGTTAATCCCTCACTGTTCTTTTAAAGATTGGGGATAATAGATATTTTTTGCTATTTATATATTTTTATCAGCTCTTTGTTCTCTTTACCCTCTTCCTAGATCTTTTTCTACCCTTACTCTTAGAGGTTAGAGAAGAGGGTGACATATGGAAGATACTGGATTTTAACTCCTCCTCTATAAACCTTATCTGATTTTTAAGCAACTCTATATCCTTACTGTTGTCGTACTCCTTAAGTGTTCCACCACAGTGAGGGCATCTAAATCCATAGTCCATGGCCTCATCAAAGATATATTTAATCTCGCATCTGGGGCAGTAAAAAAACATATTGTTCTCTTCAATTGCCAACTGTTCCTTAAGTTTTTTCAACATCTCCTGGGCCCTCTTCTTTACAATCCAAGGTAGTTTATCCAATGTAGGTTTCCAGGTGTAGGTGTACCAGTTGATATCCTCCTCCTTTTCCCTGTTGTAATCTACAAGTCTTGCATCGTAGAGTTTATAGAGTATCTTTCTCACAGTATTTAACTTCATATTCAATTGCCTGGATATCTCGTCGTCTGTAGCCTCTCCTAAATCTATAAGTGTGGAAAGTACATCTAGTCCCTCTATGTTATCCTCCAGTATATCAAGAAGTACCTGTTGAACTAAAGGGTTCTCTAGTATCTTGTAGAGTTTTTTCCTACTTGCCATGGGACCACCATCTTCCAGATCTCCTCTGCTGTCCTTTCAACCTCCTCCATATTCCTTCCAATTATAGTAACTAGAGGTTCCCCCTCCTCAATTACAGCGCCATATTTGGGGACATCTGCGATGTTCTCCCTCTTTTTTATATAGGAGATTACCCTTCTATCTGCACATAGGATCTTTTTAATGTACTGTCTCACAGGTTTAAGATTTAGAGGTCCTCTCCCCTCTACACTCTCTATTATACTTCTAACGAGATTACATTGGAGAGCCAGTTCCACAGTTTCAAAGGTTCCCGGTATCCGAGGATTGATCTCGACAACCACTGGAAGTCCATCTTTTATCATGAAGTCAATACCGTTCATCCCCTTTAAATCAAAAAATTCGATAATCTCCTCAAATAATCCCTTGGCATATTCCACATCCAAGAGTTTCTCTAGGTTGTAGGGAGTGATGCACCCAAAGTAACTGTTATTTTCGACGATCTGTTTGTTGAAGGTTATAAACTCCCTACCTATGTAGGCTACACTGAAACTTTCAGAGGGTATGTACTCCTGTACTAGACAGGGATACTTCAAATTTTTTAGCAAACTATAATATTTGTCATCATCCATATTTAAAGATATGGTGACAACTCCTCTACCTCCATGGCCGTAGATAGGTTTTACCACCACCTTCCCGTACTCCTGAAGATACCTCTCCAACTGTTGAGGGTTATAGATTATATGTGTTTCAGGAACTGGGCATCCCAAGTTCTCTAACTTCCTGGTAACGTAGTACTTGTTACTTAACATCTTTATCTTCTTAGGGGGATTGCCAACAACATCCCAGTCAGGGGTCGTAGAGTTCTCATACTCAAATACCCCAGAGCAGATAAAGATATAGTCCACCTCATCCACGTATTTCTCTGCACACTCTATTAGCTTCCTACTGTCGTAATTTTCACTGAAACGTCCATGATACATATCGTTTATAAAGTACTCCTTCACATCAGCCTGAAGATCTACAGGGTTGTAGTAGGAGACTGAATAGACCTTGTATCCCAACCTCTTTGCAGAGTTTGCCACTGGACGTGTGTTAATACCTACCACTAGTACCTTCATATCCACCACTACAAAAAAATATTTATAATAAATTCTAATATTATTGAGATAGGCCCAGTTAGCATCTAATTTTTTAAAATCCCCTAAGGTATTTCTATCCCTCTTATTTTATATTCATTTACTTACTGGAGGAGAGTCTTTCTCTATCTTTTTTAAAATTTATAAAAGGAGATCTTCTATGGATCCCCTAGAGGTTATGGAGAGATCTATCAAGGCATATAAATTAACTACCAAGTACCATGGGAACTTTGTCCACTTGAAGAGAGCTCTTTTCCTAGGGTGGTACTGCGATCTTGAGGAGCCCTGTAAGTTCTGCTATATGTCCACCCAGAAGGAGAGGATAAAGGATCCTAAATCTGCCAGGAGGAGATTGGAGAGTATCCTGGCAGAGGCTGTACTTATGAAGAGGATAGGGTGGAAGTTAGAGTTTATCTCCGGAGGTTATGGGTATACACCTGAGGAGTTAAATAGAATAGTGGAGTTAGTTGCATACCTTCAAAGGTCTAAACAGTACTTAAATGTTGGTATTGTGGACTTTGAGCAGTTAAACCTAGAGGTAATAGAGGGGATAGTTGGAGCTGTGGAAACTGTAAATGAGGATCTTCATAGATATCTCTGTCCTCAGAAACCCCTGGATAAGACAAAGGAGATGCTGTTAAAGGCTAAAGATTACAACTTAAAAACTGGAATAACTATTATACTGGGATTAGGGGAGAGGGAGGAGGATATAGACAAACTTCTCGATCTAATAGAGGAGTTGGACCTAGACAGGATAACCTTTTACTCCCTAAATCCTCAGAGAGGTACCATCTTTGAAAACAGAAGTTCCGTTACTACCTTGGAGTATATGAACTGGGTTTCTACAGTTAGACTTAACTTCCCAAAGATAGAGATAATTACAGGGACCTGGGTAGATAAGCTTAGCAACATAGGCCCCCTAATAATGAGCGGCTCCAACACCATTACAAAGTTCCCCCTCTTCCGTATCTTCGGGAGGAGGGAGGGTATTACAGTGGAAAAAGAGATAAGATCTACAGGGAGGGAGTTGTTGGGAACCTTTTCAGATATAGAGGTGCTAAAGGGAATTAAAAAACTTGAGAATACTCCCTATGTAGATGAGGATATAGTTATAAGTGAGGAGAGTATGAGGCTCTTGGAGTCTTTAAGGGATGCCATAGATAAAAAAATAGAGGAGTATGTATCTGGGATTTTGAAGAGGATTGAGGGTAAAAAATAGAGTTAACCCCACTCTATACGAACGGTGTTGGCATCTACTTTTTCCAGATGTACCCTAATTACTCGTAGATTTTCTACTCTGTATTCATTATTGTCAGATTCTAAATTTACACTGCAGGTGGTGGATATTTCAAATCCCTCGCCCTCAAAGGTAATGTTCCTATCACCTACTTTCCAGGTCCCAGGGGGGCTCCTTATATATACTATCTTTTTAGACCCCTCGTCTAATACAGCCAACATCTCGATGTTTGTCTTAAGTTTAGAGAGGGCTCCATGCCCTAGACTTGCAGAGGAGGTTTCTACTACTTTATTATATCCGTAAAGGCCGGGAATTATAGTAGTTATAATGATAACAATTAGTAGGGAGAGAAGGAGTATCGAGAACTCCAAAGAGATCTGTCCTCTCATAGGGGGCACCCTAATACTTGTACATTACATAGGAGAACTCTATAGACTCCAGATCCCCATCATCAGTAGTGAGTACCATGGCGGGAACGTCAAAGGGTTTTGAAACATCGTGTATATGTACAGGTGCTAAAATGTCATCTATTGTTGGTAAGAGGGTATCATCTGGTTGGATATAAAATACTGGAGTCTCTACTTTATTATATCTTTTAGAATTCTTCAAGGATAGCATCCTATGCTTAAGTATATACTCTCTATAGGAATCAACCCATATATCTACATCGTATCTTCCTAGGAGTTTTCTAAAGGAGTCGTAATCCTTCAGTACCAGTGGGGCAGGAATAACCATACTTAATGTTTGGGTATTATCCGATCTCTTTATGATCACCCCCTTAACTAAAAGTCTATAGTTACTTATTTTTACTCCATGTTTGCGGACATACGTTTCTAAGAGATCTCCATCAAATACCCATACAATATCCACCAGTGCAGGTCCTATAACTTTATGGCTATCTGCCACTATGGAAACATTTATCTCCTGGAAGAAAATACCACGTCTTTGAACTTTTACAGTTGTATATGGTGGGACCCAAATACCATTTTCTCCGTTTAATGTTACCATAGTGTCATTGGTATATGTAGCCACTACTCCTGAAACGTATACTTTTTGAAAATCTTCTGAATATGGTAGAGTTTGGTTATAGCACCATATTACATCAGGTATTGCTACAAATACTGTATATGGATTGGTATTAGTAATTTCAAAGGATAATTTCCAAGTTCCCCATAGATAACAAATAGTCTTATTGTGAGGAATAACTGGAGGTATTATAATAGTCTCTGTTGTTCCGTCTCGGTAGTATATTGTTAGACTAATATTTTTATCCTCAGGAGAATATCCTGGATATACTAGTTTTGAATAAGTAGTATAAGTAATTTCGGCATAGGTCTGTGACATAATAACAAATAAAAATAGTATAAAAGGAATAACCACTCTCATGATCTCACTCTGCCACTACTATATACATATCCCGATTGCTGATAGACAACAACCTTGGTATATCCGCTGAAGAAACTTGAACTATAAGTAAATATTTAGACTTTTCATCGAATATTTGAGTAGCTGATGATACATTGTTAAGTCTTTCTCCATATTTACCTAGCTTATTAATTATTTTCTCGTAATTTAGCCTTCCTACAGCTGTTGCATGAAGTATCCCTGGGACATTTTCTAATGTATATCTTATACCAATTATAGTTGCATTGTAAGATTCTTCTTGAGTAGTACCTCCATGGATACCTATATCTGTACCTCTACCATAGATACCCATAGTGTAGTCACCCATACCATAGCCACCAAAATAAGCTATAATCTCTCTATATCCAATATCATCTATAATTACATAGGAGGAATTTACAATACCTGGTACAGGATCTTTACTGACGTTACTTCTATCGTAAATCTCTATTTTACTACCTTCAAAAGGTACTTTACCACACTGAACTGCAGGAACTACTAGGGCTACCTTGTTGAAGGACACTGGTTCTAATTCTTCTGCAATTTTTTTGATCTCAGCTAAGCTTAATCTTTTTACATAGTCTATAACTTCCACACCTTTCATTAATGTCTTCTTTCCAAATACAGGGATGGCATAGTACTTATCAGGTTCAACTTTATTTTCTATTTCCTTCATGAAATATCTCTTAGCATCTTCTTTTATGTTGCTATCTCTCAATATTTTTTCAATTTCCTTTTTAGAGGTAGCCCTCTGTATTTTAAACACTATACTTTGGGCATATGGACTTTCATAGTAGTGCTTTCCATAGATCTCTTTAATAGTGTTGATAGCCTTATCTTTATACTTTCGAAGTTCAATATATTGAGCAGCTTCCTCCACTATCTTATCTATCTCTTCTATAGAGGTACTAGCTTGGATTTTAGCTATAAACATGTGGAGATGGGGATCATTGGGATAGTTTGAAAATAGTTTTTTAGTAGATTCTATAGCTGCAGCTTTGGCCTTATTCAATTCCTCAGCACGTTTTTCCATCTCTATCTGGTATATATTATAGGCCAAAAAGGACAGTATAACTATTGAGATAACGCCCACTATCATTGCTATAATTTTTAACCTGGTACTTGGTGTTACCTTACTTCGTGATTTAACCCTCTTCAATTTTTTACCAAAGTTATCATATGCCATATATATCCCTCTTTTAGATAGGATAGGGAGACAACAGTTGTTATTTTAACAATTTACAATTTAAATATTGATACCAACTATGCTATATATAGATTTAAGAGAATTGTATAAAAGGGATAATATGGATAGGGACTTGTTTAAAGAGACTGTAGAAATAGCCTCTGATCTAATTAGAATAAAATCTGTCAATCCAGCCTTCGGCGGTACTGGAGAAAAGGAAAAAGGGGATTACGTCCTAAATAAGTTGAGAGAGTATATAGAGAGGTACAGAATAAAAAACTGCCATATTGCCAACTACGAGACAGTGGATGAGAGGGGAATAGTTAGGCCCAATATCGTTGCAAAATTTGACTTTAAAAGGGAGAGAACCCTCCATATTATCTCCCATCTGGATACGGTGCCAGAAGGGGAGTTAAGCCTCTGGGAATCTCCTCCCTATGAACCAAGGATCAAGGATGGAAGGATCTACGGGAGAGGTAGTGAGGACAACCACAAGGGGATAGTGTCCTCCTTGATACTTCTAAAGATGATATTTGAGAGTAAAAATTTCAATCCCAAGTATAATCTAAGTCTCATATTCCTCTCTGACGAGGAGTGTGGTAGTAGATACGGTATCCAACACCTTCTAAAGTACGAGGAGGAGGTATTCAGTAGAGAGGACCTAATCATAGTACCAGATTTTGGCACCCCCGAGGGTAACTATGTAGAGATTGCAGAGAAGGGTATACTCTGGCTTAAATTTAAGATTAGGGGAAAACAGTGTCATGGAAGTACTCCAGATAGAGGGATAAATGCCAACATCCTCAGTGCAAACTTTATTAGGGATCTATACACTAGGCTCTACTCCAAGTACTCCAGGGTGGACCCCCTCTTCTCCCCTCCCTACTCAACCTTTGAGCCTACCATGATAGTGAACAACGTGGAGAATGTAAACACTATTCCAGGGTATATAGAGTTTACCCTGGACTGTAGGATACTCCCTGATTATAAACTTGAGGAAGTTCTAAGGGATGTGGAGGAATTTATAGAGGACTTTAGGAAAAACCTCGAGAGATATCTGATGCATTACGACAGGGCCTCCATAGATGAAGTCTCCATAGATTATGAGGTGCTTCAAAGGGGTGATCCCTCTAAAACCCCTGAGGACTCTGAGATCGTCTTGGAGTTAGGCAGGGCTATAAAGAAGGTATTAAATAAGGAACCTATTCTCTGTGGAATGGGGGGAGGTACCATAGGGGCCTTTCTTAGACACAGAGGCTACGATACTGTAGTATGGGGAATAGGTGAGGGTACTGCCCATCAACCCAATGAACATATGAAAATTGAGGATATGATAAAGATGGCAGAGATTTACTACCATGTACTTAACAACGAATGACCCTCTATCAGGTGGCATCATGAAGACTCATCACGACTACAGGGTAAAGCTCTTTGAGGAGAAGGGATTTGTGAGAAAGAGATGTGAAAAGTGTGGTCAGTACTTCTGGACCTTAGACGTGGAGAGAAAGACCTGTGGGGACAGTCCCTGTGATATGTACTCCTTCATTGGAAACCCTATAACTAAGAAGAGATACTCCTACACGGAGATGGTGAAGACCTTTCTAAAGTTCTTCGAGAGGCATGGGCACACACCTGTAAGGAGATACCCTGTAACTGCTAGAAGGTGGAGAGACGATATTTTACTGACTATAGCCTCTATTGCAGTATTTCAACCCTGGGTTACAAAGGGTATAGTGGAACCTGTGGCAAACCCCCTGGTAATCGCCCAGCCCTGTATTAGGTTAAATGATATAGACAACGTTGGAAGAACTGGGAGGCATCTAACATCCTTTACAATGGGAGGACACCACGCCTTCAATAAAGAGGATAGAGAGATCTACTGGACAGATAGAACTGTAGAACTTTGTTTTAACTTTATGAAGGAGTTAGGTATCCCTGAGGAGTCACTAACCTTCATAGAGAGTTGGTGGGAGGGTGGAGGTAACGCTGGACCATGTTACGAGGTAACCTCCCACGGTGTAGAGTTAGCCACCTTAGTATTTATGAAGTATGAGAAGGTAGGGGACACCTATAGGGAGATGCCCCTGAGAGTTGTAGATACAGGGTATGGGATAGAGAGATTCCTCTGGGTGTCCCAGGGAACACCTACCATCTACGACGCCCTCTTCAGTAACATCATTGAGAGGTTAAAGGAGAGTGCTAAAAATATTCCTGGGGGTTCCCTGGACATGGAGGAGATCCTGAAAGAGAGTGCCACACTTGCAGGCCTCATGGACATTGAGGGGAGAGGAGACTTAAAGATACTTCGAAGGGAAGTTGCCAGAAGGTTGGGTATGGATGTGGAGAAGTTGGAGAGGATACTTAGCCCTATGGAGGACATATACGCCATAGCGGATCATACAAGATGCCTGGCCTTTATGCTGGGAGATGGTATAGTCCCATCTAACGTCAGAGAAGGTTACTTGGCAAGACTTGTCCTGAGGAAAACCCTGAGGTATATGGAGAGGGTAGGTATTACCCTCTCCCTCGGGGAGATAGTAGACCTCCACCTTGAGGAGTTAAAGGAACTCTATCCAGAGCTACTGGAGATGAGAGACTATATAATGGATGTAATTGACGTGGAGGTGAAGAGATATAGGGAGACCTTAAGCAGAGGTAGAGGTATAGTGGAGAGACTCCTGAAATCTAAGAAAGAGATTACCCTCGAGGATCTAATAGAGTTATACGACAGTAAGGGAATACCTCCCGAGGTTGTAGTGGAGGTGGCTAGGGAGATAGGAGGGGATGTTAAAATAGAGATCCCAGATAACTTCTACACCTTAGTTGCAGAGAGGCATGAGAGGAAAAAATCTGAGGAGAAGGAGGATAAGAAGAAGGA
>DQVW01000061.1 GCA_015661555.1 Methanothermococcus okinawensis | reverse complement strand
ATAAAAGGGACCCAGATGGCTCTGGAGAAGGTTATGAAGGATGTAACTCTTATACCAGTGGAGGTGGACAGTGGAGTATCCAAACAGCCCTTTGGATTTGAGGAGATCTTAAAGGGGGCGATAAACAGGGCTAGGAGAGCCTTTGAGAAGGTGCCCTGCCACTACGGTATAGGTATTGAAGCAGGAGTGGTGGAGATAGGTGGGAAGTACCTGGATATCCATATATGTGCTATTTTTGATGGAGAGGATTACACCTTAGGTACATCCCAGGGCTTCCAGATTCCTGAAGAGGTAATTAAAGAGATTAAGAAAGGAGAAGAGTGTAGCAAGGTAGTTGAGAAGATCTACGGTATAAGGAACATTGGAAGAAGGGAAGGTATAATTGGATATTTGACAAAGAACCTTGTTAGTAGGGTGGATCTCTGTAGGGATGCAGTGCTCATGGCCATGGTACCTAGGTTGTAATTATCTATAATTCCTACATATCTCTTTTAGCAACTGTAACTTTGAGGTGCCCTCTTCCACCTTGACCTTGATATAGCCAGAGGGTTCCCAGTGCCTCCTTGGATGACACTTATCCCTTACTATCTCAGGGGAGTAGCCCATCTTTTTCAACGTTCTGTATATCTTCTCCAACTTGGGATTTTTAACACCTAAATCTTCAGGCACCTGTCGTCCCTCCCTTCGACTCCTCTCCCTATCTATATAGACTGGCCAGATAACTATCTCCTTCATTCTACAACCACCCCTCCTTTATAAATACATACATTAGTATCACGATGGTAATGAGAATTACCCCCATGACTATCCAAAATCCATAGGGACTATCTACAAGAGGCATGTACTTGAAGTTCATACCAAATACTCCAGTTATCCAGACTGGAACTGCAAATATAGTGGTGACCATGGTCAATATCTTCATAATCTGATTCATCCTGATATTCTCAAGGGATAGACTCATATCCATCATGGAGACTAGCAACTCCCTATAGGTAGTCTCCATATCTAGCAGTTGGAGGGTGTCGTAGTAGAGATCTTCTAAGTGTTCCCTGTCCTCCTGTGTGGTAATTGGAAGGTACTTTCTCTTAAGCACTGAGAGGACGTCCTTGTTAGATACAAGGGCCTTATGGAAGTATACCAGGGTCTTCCTCAGTTGAAGTATCTCCTCTGTTACATTCCTATCCCCGTTGATCAGGGCATCCTCCAACATGTCCAATTTATCCTCTAGATTTAACAGTATCCTGGAGTAGTAGAGGGTTATCTGATTCAAAAGCACGTAGAGAAAAAAACCCACCCCCTTTCCCATGAGGGTCTTAGGTTTCTTAGATTTTAAGAGGGTGTATATCTTTCCAATAGGTTTTATCTTGTTGGCGTGAATGGTTAATACCAGGTTGTCCTTTATGAATATGCCAAAGGAGGTGGTAATAACCTCCTCCTCACAGAGAGGCGCCTTGTAGATAATTAGGTAGTAGTCCTCCTCCTCTTCAACTCTAGGAACCTCCTGCTCATCTAGTCCTACCTTTAACTCCTCCACACTAATACCTGTTTTTTCAGAGAGTTTTAAAAGTTCCTCCTCTGAGGGGGCATAGCAGTCTATCCACACCAGTACATAGTCCCTGTAATTCTTTAGATTTTCAATATCCAATTCAACTATCTCCTCTCCTGTATATGCCAGGACCTTTAGCATACTATCCCGTCATAACCCTCCTACCCCTGCTATAGAAGAGTACTATAAAGAGAATGGCTGTTATCAGACTATATACTATAACAGATACAACAACCTCCACAAGTTCTGCCCTTCCACATAGGAGACTGGAAAATCTAATTAGAATTTCCCTAAGTATAAAGAGAATTACTATTCCAAAGAGAAACCTCTTAAAGATCTCTAAAACCTCCCTGTTGGAGTATATGATCCCATCTATGGAACGTGCAAGTAGGACTATAAAAGTACCTAGAACGAAGAAATCGGTAAAGTACTGGAGGAACTTCCCTATGAAAATTATAAAGTCCTCACCTTGAGCCATACTGTAGGAGTAGAGAGCCCCTATAGCTATAATCAGTATAGCTATCGTATTGGCAATAGGTGTAAGTCTCCTAAATTCAAAGCTTTTCCCCTCCTCCTTTAGAGCCTTCTTCAAATCCTCAATTAACCCTGAACCCTCTGAGAGGATATACAACCCTACTATACCTACAATGATCCTCCAGCCGAGATCTGCAAATATGGCATAGATAACCATGGCAAATCCTATAGAGGTGAATATAAAGGGTAAGTACTGAGACATAGTCTTCTTTAGAAACTCCTGGATAAGGTAGTAGGTGGATTCAAGGTATTCACTCTGCTTTACCACTACCCTCTTCTTCCATACAAATACATCTTTGCCTTCGAGATATTTCAACACCAACTCATCCTCCTTACCATCAGATACAAAGTATACAAAGGTGGGCTCGTAGAGATAGAGGAGAAAATCCAGTTGCTCCTTTATCCTTCTGGCACACTTCTTAGATTCCACATCTTTATAGCCAGAGATAATAGCTAACTCCACCTGGTTACCCTCCCTCTTAAGATCGTCGTATAACTTCACCCCTCCAAGTATGGAGTTTACATCTGTATCCCCTGGATCTGCCAGTCCCAGTTTAACAGCGGCATTTATACAGTTAGACCTACCTAGTACGGGAGTTTTAATATTGGCCTTCCTCCCTACGTCATCATCCATATCTACTACAATAACAAGGTATCTATCCTCCTTTTTAACAGTGTTAACACTGAAATCCTTATTCATAAATACCCCAAATTATTATTCTCATAAACCTTACTGGCAGTAGCCTTGCCAAGTTTCTGTAATCCCTATCCCCTTCAAAACCACAGTTACACCTTAAGACTTTATATCTATTCGGGCTTAATTTACCTTCTATGGGCTGTTTATAAAAGTGGAACATTGAGAATTATCCCATACATAATAGGGAAGTTTTTTGAATTTTCATTTCCTCCTGGGTCCGATATGTGGGGGTAAATTTGGGGGTTTCCTCTTCGAGGAAGATGGGAGGAGGGAAGGTTATCCGCTACAGTTTTAGAAGTGGCGGATAACCAGAAGGGTATAGGAGGAAGTTATGGATGAAGGATATCTAAATATTTTACTTGCTATCTATAAAACAACCTAGGTGAGGTTGGAGACT
>DQVW01000084.1 GCA_015661555.1 Methanothermococcus okinawensis | reverse complement strand
TTGGATGGCTTGGATGGTATATACTATGTTCCCTGGCCACATCCACTGTCTTAAGGAAGGTGATGGGTGTAAAGTAGGGATAACATGGCAAAGAAACCTGTTGTAGGTATACTCTCTGGAGATAGGATAGTGGTATTTGATAAGGATGGGATGTCCAGGTTAAGTGCCAAGAGATACGGAGAGTTAAATGAGAACTTCCTGTCCCTCTCCCTCATAGAGGGTCTCTATCTACTGTCAAAAAACTGGTTAAAGGTTAAACATAAGGATAGGTTTCTCTCCTTTGAGGAGCTCTACAACTACGCCAAGGAGATAGACGAGAGGATCTGTATAAAGTATTTGGTGTACAGGGATCTTAAAAACAGGGGATATACTGTAAAAACTGGACTTAAATACGGGGCTGATTTTAGACTTTACAGCAGGGAGAACATCGACGAGGTGCACTCCGAGTACCTTGTTAAGGTGTTCTCCGAGGATAGACCCTGTCTCATCTCTGAACTTACAGGGTTTGTGAGGGTTGCCCACTCTGTAAGGAAGAAGTTGATAATTGCCATCGTGGACAACGACGGGGATATAGTCTACTACAACATGGCCTATATAAGACCTTGAGGTGATAGGATGACCTTGAGGATCTCACCTGAGAAGGAGAAGGAACTTATTATGGATGTTTTGAAGAGTTACGGTGTAAGTGAGGAGGATGCAGAGATCACTGCAAATATATACGTAGAGGCCGATCTTAAGGGTTTCCACTCCCATGGTATAGGTAGGTTCCCCCAGACAGTTACAGGTATAGAGGTGGGGAATATCAACGTCAACCCAGATATCAAGGTGATAAGGGAGAGTCCTGCAGTGGCTACCATAGACGGTGACATGGGGTTGGGGTATGTAATTGGTGAGAGGGCTATGAAGTTGGCCATGGAGAAGGCAAAGAAGGTAGGTATTGGGGCAGTGGCAACGGTGAATTCCAACCACTTCGGTATAGCAGGCCACTATGCAGAGATGGCCCTTAAGGAGGATCTTATAGGTATAGTTATTACCAATACAGAACCTGCAATGGCACCCTTTGGAGGTATGGAGAAGATACTTGGAACAAACCCCATAGCAATAGCCATCAAGGGGAAGAAACATATATACTCCCTGGATATGGCTACCTCCTCCATTGCAAGGGGGAAGATAATGGAAGCTGCAAGAACTGGAAAGAGGATTCCTGAGAACTGTGCCATAGATAAGGATGGTAATCCAACTACAGATCCCAAGAAGGCCCTGGAGGGTTGTATACTACCCTTTGGAGGTCCTAAGGGATACGCCCTAGCCCTTGCAATTGAGATGCTGGCAGCGATAGGTGGGGCTGAGATGGGTAGTAAAGTTAGGGGGACTGCAACCCCAACTGAGAGATGTACCAAGGGAGATCTCTTTATAGCCATAGATCCAGGGTTCTTTGGGGATAAGGAGGAGTTTAAGGAGAAGGTTGATGCCCTTATAGAGGAGATAAAAAACTCAAAACCTGCCAAGGGTTCCAAGATACTTATCCCTGGAGAGATAGAGAGGATGAATATGGAGAGGTATAAAAGAGAGGGTATTCCAATTGACCAGGTGCTATACCATAAGTTGAAGGAGATATGTGAGAGGAGGGGGTTGGATATAAAGAAATACTTTTAATATATTTAGATATATTAATATAAATTATTATAAAAAAATGGTGGACTGGGCGGGATTTGAACCCGCGGCCTCCGCACAGCCAATGCGGCGATCTCCCAGACTGATCTACCAGCCCAAAGTGCGGGAGTATTCTAAGTAACAACTCCTATATATATTTTTCGGTTACACTATCCCCAGGTAGTAGTGAAGTATCAACACTATCACATATCCTACAAGTACAAAGGGTACAAAGGGGTAGGTTGTAATTAGAGTTACCTCCTCTACAGGTATCTTCCCCTCTTTGTGTAACCTCTGGAGAAGTTTTACATCCTCCTCCTTTAACCCATCTCCATCTGTCAAGATGATTCTGTCGTAGTCACCCTTTTTCCCCATCTCCATCTCAACCATTATCTTGAACCTCTTCCATAATCCCGCATTCTCCACCTTGGCAGCCCCATCCTTTATATAGATAATGTCCCTCAGTATATCCCCCTCCTTCAACTGGGATATAGGCTTTTTTACAGAGATCTCTGCACCAGTTAGGGCGTATATTACAAGGGAGATAAGTGTAAGTTCCAGTACGTATACTATAAAGGAGATTAAGAGGTTGCTCTTTACAAAGTACTCCCTATCTAACAGATAGATGCCAAGGAGATAGAGGGGGACCAGATAACTTAGTTTACTTATCATCTCCCTGTACCAGGGTATCTTCCTTGAGATGAATATGGAGAGAATAACATAGAGCCAGAGGATGAGGGAGGCATAGGGTATATGATATCTATAGAGGAGATAACTTAGGGTGCCGTAGAAGACACATAAACCTAGTACTGAGGGTAGGATACTTCTCCAGTACTTTCTCAAAATGTTTGTCAAGGGGTAGAGGGCAGCTATCCCAGCACTTATACCTATGAGAAGAAGTATGGGAATGGGTACGTAGAGTATCTTACCTCCGTAGGAGAAGATAGGTGCCAAGGCGGAGAATATCTTTACATCTCCTCCTCCCATCCCTATACCTAAAATGAGACAGAGTATCAAGGTGGCAAAAAAGGATATTATGGCATCTAATCCAAAGAGGTAGTAGCCAACTGGGAGATTTATCAACAACATGAGGATAACAACGATATGAGGTATCTCCTTAGTTTTAATATCCGTATAGGAGGCTATCAAGAGGAGGATAAAGTTGACAATGTAGGTCACTGTTAGGATGTCCATCCTTCCACCTGAAAAAATAGCCTAATCCTCTGTTCTTTTTGAGCGAAAGTTTTAAAAGTTTTAGTCTTATCCTGTCCCTATTGGGTTTGTTAATCCGGCTTACACTTCATCCACCTGCCCGAGATGTGGGAGTAGACAGTTTGCTGGTGCGTTTAAACATTTTTGTGCGGGGGCAAGGTCGATAACTTACTATCCAATGAACCTAGAGGAGAGTTGAGGCTGAGGAGTCCCAAGTCCGTCGTGAGGGTGGATTTGAAGGGGAGGGACTTTCACTTACATCCCTCCACGACGGACAGACCCCTTACTTACCTGGCAGACACTATCTTTATAATATCCCCATCCTCCAACTGATAGTCTGCTCCAACCCTCCTCTTCCTCCTGGCGTCTATGGCGTAGATAAACTTATCCCCTATCTCGGTATGTATCATATAGGCTAGATCTCTGGCGGTGGTCCCCCTCTTTACAAGGTAACTATCTGGCAGTACGTTACCCTTCTTGTCTGAGTACCTATTCTCATCCTCTACAGGGTAGACAACTATCATATCTAGGAGGTCGAAGTAGGCCCTGTTGAGGATCTCCTGTACCCCTGTACTTCCAAACCTCTTTAGATAATCCCTGATGTATTCCAAGGCCCTTATCTGGGTCTCACTTAATGAGTAGCTAACTATCTCAAAGTCATTTTTCTCCCTGTTATACTTTATCAATCCTGCCCTCTCAGCTCTCCTAAGTGCCAGCTCTATCTCCGCCGAGGTAGGTATTACTATATAGTCCTTGAACTCCCTCTTTAGCCTCTTGATGTTCTCCATGGCATCAGGGTGGTCTGCCTTATTTGCAGCTATGATCATAGGCTTTGAGAGTTTCCTCAAGGTCCCTGCCAACCTCAAGAGATCCTCCTCACTCCAACTTAGAGGATTCTCATCTAAATTGAGTATATTTATTGCACTCTTTATCTGGTCCTCTGAGATGTTTAGGCCGCTAAGTTGTTCAGCTATAACCTTCACAATATTCTTCTGCTGCTGCCCCCTTCTAGCCAGCTTATCCCAGTTCTTAGATAGTATCCCATATATCCACATGTCCAACTCCTTCAGTAGAAACCTAAC
Organism: Methanothermococcus okinawensis; assembly: GCA_015661555.1. Taxonomy (GTDB): domain Archaea; phylum AGJL01; class Methanococci; order Methanococcales; family Methanococcaceae; genus Methanofervidicoccus; species Methanofervidicoccus okinawensis_B. The sequence goes on along the minus strand of DQVW01000084.1, from coordinate 10,339 downwards.
ATCCTCCACTGGGTCGTGGTTTTCAGTTGGATTTCCCTCAAGGTCAGTTTTACCACTGGCATCTACCACCAGTACAAGAACATCGGCCTGCCTCAAATCGTCTAGGAATTTGTTTCCCATCCCTTTACCTTTGTGGGCCTCTGGTACAAGCCCTGCAACATCTATTACCTCAACTGGGATATGCCTTATACCATCTATACACTTGGAGTTCTGAGGATTGCATTTAAGGTTTAACTCCCTACATGGGCAGGGTTTAGTGACGTAGGATATTCCAACATTTGGGTTTATAGTGGTAAAGGGATAGTTGGCAATATCCACGTTCTTCTCAGTCATAGCGTTAAATAGTGTAGATTTTCCCACGTTTGGTTTTCCCACTAGTCCTAAGGTGGCCATAGTCTCACGTTAGATTTATTCTGTAGGCAAGTAGTAGAAAAGAAATCCACACTCCTATAAGTACTATACCCTCCCTTTTACGAAGTTTATAGTCCAGGGGATATAGGGCATTGCACCCTGCAGGTGTTAAAGAATCACCAATTATATGGGAGAGATAACCAATACCTACAGGTACGATATAGTGGTAGATACCTGGGAGATCTAGTAGAGGAGTTATACCCCTTGAGAACAGGAGATAGAGTACAATCCATAGTAGGGCACATATGGGAACAACCTTACCTAGTATGTACTCACTACTTACCATCGCCAGAACCACTATCCCTGCAATTATAGGAGAAAATACTGCAAGTTTGTAGGCCAAAAATCCTAGAATAGCAGAGACTACAAACATACAGAAGAAGGTATGGGTTATGCCCCTGTGACTGGCAAAGTAAGGTATTACGTAGAGAATCAGTGCCGCCGTGGATATGAGGAGGAAGGTGATGTCAAAGTAGGAGGGGTAAAGTAGATAGAGAAGTAGGCTGATAAGTATTAAGCTTCCTGATATAAGTATCCCTCTATTTACAATCTCCCACTTTACCTCATGGTCAAGATCGGGATAGAGGGCACCAGCTACGAGGAGAAATATCTGATCTGGAGAGGATACAAAGGGTAGTCCCATCGCCAATCCCAGTACTGTATGTCCCTTCCATCGCATACTTTTTACCCCAGAAAACTCTTAAAAACCTTTAATTTTCCCTATAAAAAATTATTTAAAGAATCCCATAATAATACTTTAAAGGGGTTAAAACCTCTATAAAGGGATATTATGAGAAATAAACTAATATTTTTAATTCCTGTACTACTCCTACTATCTTTTGTCCCCTCTTACGGGTACGAGTCTATAAATATCTACCCTAAGTATGTGTACGATAACACCTCCACGATCCTCCTTCAGTATAAATACATGAATCCCTATTACGACACATACGATTTTACCCTACACCTAAATAGTTCAGATATAGTTTTTAAAAACACCACCATCTATATCCCCTATATTGAGAAAAACAAGTTACTGACCTTGAATATCACAGGTTATGTGGTAACCTATAAACAGTCCTATCTGGTCGTGATATATAAGAGATATATCGTAGACAACTCATCTATAAGTGGGATCCACCTAGTTAGGATCTATAGAGCCTATAATCAAAGTGAGGAGATTGAGAGAAATATCACAGTAGAGGGCAATGAAAGTAAAGAGGTTATCAATAAAACAGTCCCTGAGAACAGAACCCCTGTAGTAAGTGTGGACAAAGGGGAGGAGAAGGAGAATATCTCCCTCTACAACGAGTCACAGGTGGAAGTTACTACAGGTAAAGAGAACTATATCCTCTACATCCTACTTGGTATTCTCACCGGTATTATCGTGGGAATAATAGCCATTTATATTCTCTCCCTATAATCGATTGTATTCTTTTTTTTGCTCTGTTAATACTAATTAGGTGGAGATTATGAAACTACATGAGTACGAGGCCAAGGAGATTTTCAGGGAATATGGCATACCTGTCCCCAGGGGTTTTGTAACCTCTGGAAAGTTGGAGAAGGTAGAGGGTCCAGTGGTAATCAAGGCCCAGGTTTTAGTGGGAGGGAGAGGTAAGGCTGGAGGTGTCCTATTTGCAGATACCTTGGAGGAGGCAAATAGGAAGATTGAGGAGTTGCTAAATAAGAGTATAAAGGGGGAGAAGGTAGAGAAGGTACTGGTAGAGGAGAGGGTACCTGTTAAGAAGGAGTACTACCTAGGTATAGTTATAGACAGGGTGGAGAAAAAACCCCTCATACTCTTCTCCACAGAGGGAGGGGTAGACATAGAGGAAGTTGCCAGGAGAAATCCAGAGAAAATAGTAAAGTACTACGTGGATCCACAGGAGGAGTTCCTACCCTACATGGCAAGAAATATGTTGAAGGATATCGGCCTGCCATCCCCGGAGATACCTAAAGTTGCAGATGTTATCTACAGGGCCTACCGGATATTCAGGGAGTGGGATGCCACCCTTGTGGAGATAAATCCCCTGGTAATTACAGAGGATGGTAGAGTTATAGCTGTAGATGGGGTAGTACATTTAGATGAGGATGCCTACTTTAGACATGATTACAGTAGATTTGAGGAGTACAGGAAAAGGGAGGACCTACCCTTTGCCTACGTGGAACTCCCTGGGGACATTGGAGTTATTGGTAATGGGGCAGGTCTCACCCTGGCTAGTATGGACATTATAAAGGAGTACGGTGGCAATCCAGCCTGTTTCCTAGATATTGGTGGGGGAGCCAGTGAGGAGATTGTTAAAAGAGCACTTGAGAAGGTCCTTGAGAGGGAGGATGTAAAGGGGGTATTTATAAACATAATGGCGGGTATTACAAGGTGTGACGAGGTTGCCAGGGGTATAGTGGAGGTGTTGAAGAAACATCCCCATGTAAAACTCTCCGTTAGAATGATGGGTACCAGGGAGGAGGAAGGTAGGAGGATACTTAAGGAAAATGGTATATCCGTTGAGGATTCTATGGAGGAGGCTGCTAAGAAGTTGATAGAGATGTTAAACAATGGAGAATAAGGTGAAATTTTGAAGAGGGAAGATATTGAACGTGTGATGATACTAGGTTCTGGTCCTATTGTAATCGGTCAGGCTGCAGAGTTTGACTACTCAGGCTCCCAGGCATGTAAGGCTCTAAGGGAGGAGGGTATTTATACCATATTGGTGAACTCCAACCCTGCCTCTATCCAGACAGATAAGGGTATTGCCGACAAGGTCTATCTGGAACCCCTAGATGTAAGTATTGTAGAGAAGATTATAGAGAGGGAGAGGCCTGATGCCATACTTCCAACTATGGGGGGACAGACCGCTTTGAATCTGGCAATGGAGCTACATAACAGGGGTATTCTAGAGAAGTACAACGTAGAACTCCTAGGTTCAAGGATAAAAACTATAGAGACCTGTGAAGATAGGGATCTATTTAAAAAAGCCATGGAGAGTATAGGTGAGCCTACAACTAAATGTTACGCTGTAAGCTCCGTAGAAGAGGCGCTCGATGCAGTTTCTCAGCTGGGCTACCCTGTAATTGTAAGACCTGCCTTTACCCTGGGAGGTACTGGAGGAGGTATAGCCCATAACGAGGAGGAGTTGAAGAGGATTGTAGAGAGAGGTCTCACCTACTCCCTGATAAATCAGGTGTTAATAGATGAAAGTGTCCTTGGATGGAGGGAGTACGAGTACGAGGTTATGAGGGATAGTAAGGACAACTGTATCGTAGTATGTAACATAGAGAACATAGATCCTATGGGGATACATACAGGGGAGAGTATAGTCACTGCCCCTTCCCAGACCCTCAGTGACGAGATGCACCAGATACTGAGGAACGCCTCTCTAAATGTTATCAGGCACCTCTCTATAGAGGGAGGATGTAATATACAGTTTGCAGTAAATGAGGACATGACTGAATACAGGGTTATAGAGGTTAACCCAAGGGTAAGTAGAAGTTCTGCCCTTGCAAGTAAGGCAACAGGATATCCCATTGCAAAGATAGCCGCCAAGATAGCCATAGGGATGACACTGGATGAAATCATGAATGACATAACTAAGGAGACACCTGCAGTCTTCGAACCTACCTTGGACTACGTAGTTGTGAAGATCCCCAGATGGCCCTTTGATAAGTTTAGAAATGTAGATAGGACCCTGGGAACCTCTATGAAATCTACAGGAGAGGTAATGGCAATAGGGAGAACCTTCGAGGAGGCGCTCCAGAAGGCTATCAGGAGTTTGGACATTGGAAGATATGGTATTATAGGAGATGGAAAAGAGAAGGGATACAGTAACGAGGAGATTGAGTACCTCTTAAAGAATCCAACAGATGAGAGGATCTTCGTAATTGCAGAGGCCTTAGATAGAGGTTGGACAGTTTCAGAGATATGTGAGTTAACTTCCATCCACCCCTTCTTCATAGAGAAGATAAAGAAGATCGTAGATATGAAGAAGAAGTTGGAGGTGCTGTCCAATTTGATGTAGGATCTCTAGGTGGTAGAATGACTATAGACAGAGACTCACTTAGGGAGATACTTCTAGAGTGTAAGATGTTAGGTTTCTCAGATAGGCAGATAGCCCATCTCCTCAAGAAGGATGAGATGGAGATTAGGAAGTTAAGGGAGGAACTTAACATTACACCTGTTTACAAGATGGTTGACACCTGTGCAGCAGAGTTTGAGGCTAAAACCCCCTATTTCTACTCCTGTTATGAAGAGGTGTTCTACCAGGAGCAGAATGAGAGCATCCCCTCAAAGAGAGACAAGGTAATTATCCTAGGTTCTGGCCCTATTAGAATAGGACAGGGTGTGGAGTTTGACTACTCTACAGTCCATGCGGTATGGGCACTGAAGGAGATGGGCATAGAGGCTATAATAATAAACAACAACCCTGAGACAGTCTCTACAGATTACGATACCTCAGATAAGCTCTACTTTGAACCCCTTACCTTTGAGGAGGTAATGAACGTTATAGAGAACGAGAGGAAGGATGGAAACCTTCTAGGTGTTATAGTCCAGTTTGGGGGACAGACCGCCATAAACCTGGCTATGGAGTTGTACCATAAAACAGATGTGAAGATACTAGGTACTTCTCCAAGATCCATCCACCTGGCGGAGGACAGGGAGGAATTCTCGAAATTTCTAAAGAGGTTGGGAATACCTCAACCTGAGGGTGCTACAGTATACAACGAGGAGGAAGCCATAGAGGTTGCAAGGAGAATAGGCTATCCTGTCCTTGTTAGACCCTCCTACGTATTGGGAGGTAGAGCCATGGAGATTATCTACAGCGAGGAGGATCTAAGGGAGTATATAAGGGAGGCAGTTAAGGTATCTCCTGAGCACCCTATACTGATAGACAAGTTCCTAGAGGATGCCATAGAGGTAGATGTAGATGCCGTATGTGACGGGAGGGATGTATTCATAGGGGGGATAATGGAACATATAGAGGAGGCTGGGGTACACAGTGGAGATAGTGCCTGTGTACTGCCACCTCAGAACCTCTCAGAGGATATAATAAGAAAGATAGTAAAGTACACCGTGAAGATAAGTAGGGGGTTGGGAGTTATTGGACTGATAAACATTCAATTTGCAATTAAGGAGGATACAGTCTATGTACTCGAGGCCAACCCAAGGGCAAGTAGAACTGTACCCTATGTAAGTAAGTCCATAGGTATACCACTGGCTAAAATAGCTACCAGGGTTATAATGGGTGAGAAGTTAAGGGATATAGGTTATGTAGGTCTTGCAAGGGGTAAGTATGTAAGTGTCAAGGAGGCAGTGTTCCCCTTCCAGAAGTTACCTGGGGTGGATCCAGTTCTAGGTCCAGAGATGAAGTCTACAGGGGAGGCCATAGGTATAGATGTGGATTTTGGTAAGGCCTACTACAAGGCTCAACTCTCGGCAAATATGAAACTTCCAACCTCTGGAACAGTGTTCATAAGTCTTAAAGATAGGGATAAGAAGTACGCCCCCTATATCGCCAGGAAGTTTAAGGAGCTAGGTTTTGAGATAGTGGCCACCAAAGGTACTGCTGAAGTTATTAGAAGGGAAGGGATAGATGTGAAGGTGGTCAAGAAGATATCCGAGGGTTCCACAGGTAATATACTCCAGTTGATTCAGAAGGGGGAGATAGATCTCATTATCAATACAGCATCAGGAGGTAAGGCCAAGTCCGAGGGATACTACATCAGGAGGGCTGCAGTGGAGTTTAACATCCCCTATATTACCACTATAAGAGCTGCCCTCTCAGCTATAGAGGCTATAAGAGCTGTTAAGGAGGGAAGTATCGGTGTCTACTCCCTGGACGAGATTGAGTGTACCATAGAAGAGATAGATATAGAAGAAGATGAGGAGTAATTACCACAAACTACCCTCTAGATAACTCTTTATCTTATCCCTAGTGGAGGGATAGACCTTACCTATAACCACTCTAAAAATACTATTTTTTAACACCTCTTTCTCCTTTAGAACGTAGGATATATGGACCTCTTTTAGGTATTTGAGAAACTCCTCAAGATCCTCCTCATTCTCAAAGTACAACTCAAAGTCCTCAGTAATCAACTCCCCCCTGGCGACCTTCCATATAGACTCAACCATGGAATATATTATAGACCTCCCTATGGAGTGGGCTCTTTTTTCCAACTCCTCCTCTCCCTCCTTAAACTCGTAGGATTGATAACCCTCCCTTACCAGTCTACTGAACATAAAGTGAATACCTAGGTCAAAGGTATACCTGAAGGCCACGGAGAGATCCTGACAGTGGGTGTAATGGGTAGTATACTTTATGGGATCCACGAGCATATCTGGATCCTTCATCACTATTCCCTCTCTACCCTCCCTGTCTAACTTTAATACTATACTCTTTATCTCCTCTACCTCCTCTTTCTTAAATACTCCCAGGGGTTTTACATGGGGAACTCTGTAGGCCTCGAGAAGTTCAATCCTTTTCTCCACAGGTAGGGAGTTACTACCCTCCCTTATATCGAATATAAATAGACCTAGATTCTCCCTAATACCCTCACAGATCTCCCTATCTACCTCGGGGTAGTAGTGGGAGACGTAGGGGTTGTTTAACCCTACCATCTCTCCACATAGGGTTATCCCTGGATAGTCCTTTAAGATTTCAGTATCTAGCAACTTTAACAACTTCTTAGTGGTAAAGGGGCAGACCCTACCACCCCTGGTAATCCCCAGTACATTACCATCTATCTTTACAACCCTTACATTGTACCCGTTTAACTTCTCCTCAACTACCACCTTATCTACGAAGTACTTTTTAACTGTTGGATCTAACACTAAAGCCCTTCTTATCTTTGGATACCCCATTACAACATCCATATTCTCGTTTAAAAATAGGACAGTCCCCCTTTCAACATGCCTAACCTTCTTTTTAAATACAATGTATCTTATATCCCTGTATTTACAGAGGGAGATTACCCTCCTCTCTATGGCACTTCTTAATATATCCTCCTCTAAGTTCAACCTTTCAGACACCTTGGAGATATCTATATCCATAGGGATCACTGATTTTTATTATTAGAATAAAAAGTGATAGTATGAAATACATGGAGATGAAGGGAAGGTCTATATCTCGCGGAGTAGTTGAAGGTGAGGCTCTAGTCTCCCGTAAACCTATATCCTTCCTAGGTGGTGTAAACAGGGAGGGTGTTGTAGTGGATAGGGAGAGTGACATATACGGTAAAAGTATAAGGGATAAGATACTGGTCTTCCCAACAGGTAAAGGTAGTACTGTAGGATCCTACGTTATATACGCCCTTGGAAAGAGGGGTATATTGAAGGGGATTGTAAACAGGGAGTGTGAACCTATAGTGGCTACTGGGGCTATACTAGGCAGGATCCCCCTGGTGGACAAGGTGGACATCTCCAAGATAGACACTGGAGATTGGATAGTTCTCGATGGAGATAGGGGGATAGTCAAGGTGTACAAAAGAGGTTAGTCCCTCACCTCTTCAACAGTGTATCCCCTCTCCCTCAACCTCTCCATAACATCTCTCCATGTAGGTAGGTTTGTCTGGCATCCCCTCTTTTCCACTACAAAGGAGGCTACTGTAGAGGCGATAATACCACAGTCTTTAAGGCTGTAGCCCCTGAGATAGGCACTTAGAAATCCAGCCCTGTAGCCATCTCCAGCACCTGTAGGATCCTCAACCTTTGTAGGTATAGGGGGAATCTCTATCTCCCTGTCCCCGAGGTAGATAACACTTCCCCTCTCTCCAAAGGTTACCACTAAAACAGGCACCATCTTTCTAAAATCCTCCTCCCCTATATTTAACAGTTTAAGGGTTCTCCTGTACTCATGAATATTCATGAATACAAAGTCTACATTGTCCAGGATGTACTCCATATTCTCCCTGGTGTAGAGGGGGAGGTCCTGTCCAGGATCAAAGGATATTAACTTCTTCTCTTTCTTTGCAGCATCTACACATCTTACATTGAACTCTGGATCACCTGTGGCTAGATGTACTATATCGCCGTCAAAGGTTGGAGGTTTCAACTCCTTGTAGTGTTTAGCTGCACCCCAGAGGAAAAAGGTCATCTGGTTGTTTTTCGGATCTGTAAATATCCAGGCCTTAGGGGTCTCCTCCTCGTCTGAGTGGTAGACGTTGGAGATATCTACATCCAGGTTCTTCAAATAGGTACTGTAGCCACTGTTGGTAAAGTCGTATCCTACACAGGAGACTATACCAGATCGAAGTCCCAACTTGGCAACTGCCACAGCTACGTTACAGGCTGAACCTCCGTAGTACCTTTTAACAGATGGTATCTGAACAGAGGTGTTTGGTTCAGGGAATCTTTCAACGTTAAAGATATAGTCAAGGGCGATATGCCCAACAGACACTATTTTTTTCCTATCCTCAGAACTCATTTAACCACCTTTGGCGATCTGGATACACTTCCTGAGATCCAGTATGTTTTTATAGAGTGCAGATCCTATAACTACCCCCTCAACTCCAACATCTCTTAATTTAAGGATATCCTGGTAACTACTGATACCACCTGATGCCACAACTGGAATGTTTAACTCCTCTACCAAGGTCTTGACGGTGTGGATCTTCACACCTCTAAGTAAACCCTCAACGTCTACATCTGTAAAGAGTATACTCCCTGCTCCCTTCTCCTCCAGGATCTTACCAATTTCCACTGGGGAGTATCTAGTTCTCTCCCTCCATCCCCTTATAACCACCTTCCCCTCCCTGGCGTCCAGTGCAACCATGACTCTCTCCCTCCCCACCTCCTTAGAGAGTTCTTCAACGATCCCAGGATCCCTCACCGCAGAAGTACCTAGGATAACCCTGTAAGCTCCAGCATCTATGAGATCCAGTGCATCTTCTAAAGTCCTTATACCACCTCCCACCTGTACAGGTACCTCTAGGGAACTTACTATCTCCCTAACTATATCTAGGTTGGTATCCCTCTGGTATATAGCCCTATCTAAATCCACCACATGGATCATCTCGGCACCTTCCTCCACCCACCTCTCAGCCACCTTAAGGGGGTTTTCTAACTCCACAAGTTTTCTACCTGGATCACCTTGCACAAGTTGAACACACTTCCTATCTTTAATATCGACCGCTGGAATAACAATCATCTTTTCACCGTTACCTTAGTATTGCCGAGGAGGACATGAGATCTACTAGACCACTCCACATAATCTCTATGGAGATTTCACCTAGTATTAGACCCATAATTCTAACAACTGCATATATACCTGAGGTCCTTAAAGCAATCACTATCTTCTCAGATATATAGAGTATAAGTATGGAGGCAGCTGTGGCTAGGACAATGGAGACCACTATAACTAACTTCTCCAGTATTCCATGACAGTGTTCCATAAGTATAATGTGGTTGTTACACTTCCAGGGCCTGCAAGTAGGGGCATACCTAGAGGTACCACTGCAATATCTCTAACTGTGACATCTCTTCCTTTTCCCTCTGTTTTATCTTGGACATCTTTGCATGGAGCATATCCCAGATATCTTCCATATTAACAGCCCCCAATTACCTAAAGGGTAATACTAAAAAATTAACAGGTTAGTATCACTACCATTACAATTCTCTTGAGGATATGGATTATCTTCTTCTCTGTATTGTTGACAGTCCACATGTAAAAGAGAGGTACCAGCTCTATAGGATTCATAAGGATAAAGAGGGAGGTGAAGGAGTATATAAAAAGGTTGAGGTATCCCATAGATCTGTTCTGGTTATCCGCCACTTTTGAAATCGTAGTGGATAACCTTCCCACCCCATCTTTATAAGAGGGTTTTCAGGGGAACTTCCCACATCTTCAGGAGAATAGCTGTAACCATTGGGGCTTAAGCACCCATATAGCGGGCATAGGGGAAGTATGGGGTATATAAATAACCCTTCCCCAGTGAA
>DQVW01000087.1 GCA_015661555.1 Methanothermococcus okinawensis | reverse complement strand
GCTTCCTCATATCTCTCCAAGTCTTGAAAAGTTATCCCCTTGTAGAACCATGCATCTGCATTTCTAGGATCTATCTCTAAAGCCTTATTGTAGCACTCTAATTCTTCCTCATATCTCTCCAAGTTACCAAGGGCCCTCCCTCTGACAATCCATCCCTCTGCATCTTTAGGATCTACTTCTATTTCCAACACTTTATTAAAACACCTTCTTGCCTCTTCATTCCTTCCCAACTCTCTAAAAGCAATTCCTCTATCCAACCATGCATGTGCATTCTCAGGATCTATCTCCAATACCCTATCAAAACACTTTATAGCTTCTTCATATCTACCCATCTTCAGGAGTGATTCTCCCTCTTTTAATAATTCCTCTACAGTTTTCTTTTGAGAGGACATAATCTCAAATTCCTCCACTATTCCAACTTACTTTTTATATAGTCCACTATTTCCTCTATCTTAACTCGTTCCTGTTCCCTGGTGTTTCTATCTCTAACTGTAACTGTTCCGTCCTCTAAGGTCTGGCCATCAACAGTGATGCAGAAGGGGGTTCCTATCTCATCCATCCTCATATACCTTCTACCAATAGCCCCCCTATCGTCGTACTGGGCGATAATACCTTCCCTCCTAAGTCTCTCCTTTATATCCATGGCGATCTCAGGTAGTCTGTCCCTGTTTACCAGGGGAAATACTCCCACCTTGATAGGTGCTACCTTGGGTTTTAGATCTAGATATACCCTGTCCTCCTCTTCCCTGTAGGCCTGTTCAAGGAGACAGTAGAGTATTCTGTCTATACCGTAGGAGGGCTCAATTACATGGGGCAGTATCTTCTCCCCCCTTATCTTTTTAACAACCTTCCTTATCTTTAGATAATCCTTCAGTATCTCAAATTCCTTAACCTCTCCATCTGCCTCTACCCTCAGGATATATCTCCCCTTCTCCTCTATCTCCCTTACCAATTTCTCCATCTCCTCATTATCCATCTCCTTCAACTTTTTCTCTATAAGTTTTAGATCCCCCTTAAAGATCCTTCCAACTTCCCTGTAGTTTAACTCTATCTCGTAGGTCTCAACCTCCTTAGGTTCCTCGTACTCCACAAATATCCTTAGATCCTCACCACTGTGCTTCATGTGGGCCCTTAGGTCGTAGTCTGTCCTATCTGCAATACCTACACATTCAATCCATCCAAACCTCTCAGTATATATCTCGGCGTCCCAGCAGTCAATTGCATAGTGGGCCATCTCATCTGGTAGGTGTTGCCTAAACCTCAACTTCTTTACATCTATGCCTATGTCCTTCAAAAACCTCTTGGTAATGGCGATAAAGTACCCTATTGCCTCGTGTCTAACTATCCCCCTCCTTACAGCCTCCCCTATAGTTATCTCTATCACTTTCTCCTCAGGGTCTATGGAGTTGTCCATCTGTCTATCTGCTGGAAGTAGTGGAACAACCTCCTCCTCTACCTCTTTAAATCTCCTATGGGTCTTCTCCCTGGGGTGGACAAAAAATTCTCCCTCTGCCTGGGTAAATTCCCTCAACCTTATAACACCCTGTCTAGGGGATATCTCGTTCCTGTAGGCCCTTCCGATCTGAACCACTCCAAAGGGTAGTTTATTTCTAAAGAATCCTGCCAACCTTTTAAACTGGATGAATATTCCCTGGGCAGTCTCTGGCCTCATATATCCCCTTCTCTTACCCCCTGGTCCTATGGAGGTTACAAACATAAGGTTAAACCTCTTTACCTCCCCCAACTCACCTCCACACTTTGGACATCTTATATCATGTTCCCTTATCATCTGCTCCAACTCCCTCAGGGACTTCCCCTCTGTATCCAGGGAGGTGCACTCCTCTATGAGGTGGTCAGCCCTGAAGGATTCTAAACACTCCTTACACTCTACAATGGGGTCTGTGAAGTTATCCACGTGCCCTGAGGCCTTTAAAACCTCGTAGGGGGTTATAGTTGGAGAGTCTATCTCGTAAAACTCCTCCCTTACAACGTAGTACTCCCGCCAGATGTTTATAATGTTGTTCTTGAGCATGGTGCCCAGGGGACCGTAGTCCACAAAACCGGCAATCCCCCCGTATATCTCAAAGGAACTCCAGAGGTAACCTCTCCTTTTAGCCAGGTCCATTACCTTCTCATACTTATCCCTCTTCATACCATCACCTACCTAGGTTACAAAAAATAGAAAAAAGAGTTACTCCTTCTTTTTATTCCCATCCTCCCTTATAATAATTAACTCCTCCACCTGTATAATCACGTTTTTGAGTACTATCCTTATATCCGAGGGCAGGCCCATGAACTCTCCAGGTAGAGACATGGTGGGGAGGGTTACCTCTCCTTCAGATGGGGTAGGTGCTACGTATTCCACCCCTACATCTCTAGGCTCCTCCTCCTCTACAACCTCCTCTGAGGTTGATGTCCAACTCTCCACTACAGGATGACCTCTCTCTTTCAAAAACCTCTGGAGTTCCTCTATATTGGATACATCCTCCTCAGTTGCTATTTTATCCCTTAGATCCTCAGGTATTGCATCTATCACCTTCTCCTT
>DQVW01000074.1 GCA_015661555.1 Methanothermococcus okinawensis | reverse complement strand
GGGGAATATACATAGATACTACAACAAGGCTATTTCTGGAGAACCTGTATCTTACGGTCTCTACGTTGCAGTGGCAGGTACAGTCGCCTGGACACTGATGAATATGGGGGTAAACATCCTCCTAGCTCTAGTTCTAGGGGCTGCTATTGGAGCCTTTGTACATGGGGTATACACTGTTAGTGCATACTTCGGTAGAATAGTTGGTCAGTCTAAGAGTTTTGGTCAACCTGTATACCTGGATGTTGTTATAACCCATCTAGGGCCTATAGTTGGACATGGATTTATTGCAATATTCTGTATGTTACTGGCAGCCTATTTGGCAACTACCATGCTAGGTAATCCCTTTCCACTACCACTGATAGCACTGATCTTCGGTATTACAGTAGGGGCGATAGGTTCATCCACTGGAGATGTCCACTACGGTGCCGAGAGGGAGTATCAGAAGTATCCCTTTGGTGGTGGTGTCCCCGTTGCTAACCAGGGAGATATTGACATCAAGGCAGAGGTAGGTATTAGGAACGGTATGGATTCCTCCTACTTCTGTTCCAAGTTGGGAGGTCCTTTAACAGGCCTTACCTTTGGTTTGATAGTATTCCTAGACGGTTGGAGAGGTTTAGTAGGTACCCTCCTTGGAAATGTTATACAGGGAGATGTAATTGTAAAGTCCATTATAGCCATCGTTGTAGGTGTAATAATAGTGACTATTACAGCATGCCTAAACAGGTTAGTTGAGGTGTATGCAAGGAAAAAGTACGGACCATACACCAACAGATAAGATGTGGTGATAGGGATGGATTTCTCAGCTTTGTTAATTCCCTTTGTAGAGATCACCTTGGCAGGTGCTATAATTAATGCAAGTGTTCACTTTGTTCCAGTTGGTGGGGCCCCTGCAGCTATGGCTACCTCCACAGGTATAGGTACAGGTACAACCCAGTTGGCAGCTGGAGCTGGATTTACAGGTTTAATGGCTGCTGCAACAATAGCTGCTCAAAGTGGAGTTGATATATTCAACCCCCTACACTGGGCCATCATCCTACTCTCAGGGGCAGTTGGTTCCATGATTATGTTAGGTCTAACCATGTTAATGGGACAGTTGATATACGTCTTTGGAGTAGGGGTAGTTCCAGCAGCTGACAAGTGTGAAAGGGATCCTATTACAGGGGATTATCAAAAGCCCTATATCACCCCAGGTACTACAGGACATGGAGTACCTACAGTATGTTTCATCAGTGGATTGATCGGGGCAGCTCTAGGAGGTATAGGAGGGGCTCTCGCCTACGTGGCTCTTATACAGTTAGGTTTTTCTCCAGAGATTGCTGGAACTATAGCAGTTGGGTTCTTCTTTATGAATGCAGTTCTTGCATCCTATAACATAGGAGGTACCATAGAGGGGTTTCACGATCCAAAATTCAAAAAGATACCAAATGGTATAATTGCCTCCTTTGTAGCCTCTCTTCTAACAGGGGCTATAGTAGTTTTAATGTCCCTGGGGATTTAATTAAAAGAGGTGTGTTGCCATGAGTCACGGTGGAGGAGGACATGCCGCAGAACTATATCCTGAGAATCAGATAGTGGCAGTAGGTACCTTACTTGCAATCCTGGGAATGTATATTGCCCAGTTCTTCCCACAGGTATCTATGTTGTTGGGAGGTCTACTGGCCTCCGCAGCTACCGTTGCAGGTGCAAATACCACTAGAAAGGTTGCAGCCTATGGACTGGGAACTGGGGTACCCTCTATAGGTATGCTTAGTTTAGGGATGGGAATAATATCCTCTGTCTCTGGTATATACCTGGTGAATGCTCTGGTAAAGTACTTCAAAGTAGATAGCCTGGTACTCTACGCTATTCCAATAGTGGTAACGGTAATTGCACTGATCCTAGGCTATATAGTAGGTAGACTCACTGTAAAACCCATAGGGATGAAGATCCCTGTAATGGTTGAAAGTATGACTAAGTTGTCCCTTATGGGGGCCCTCTCAATTCTTGGATTCTGTGCAGCCTATGCAGGTGGGTTTCTACCTGATATCATTATCCCAGGTTCTATAAAAAATGGAGTTATGGCCTTGGCATTTATTGCAGCAGGTATGGCTATACTCCATCCCTTTAACGCATGTCTAGGTCCTGATGAAAGTCATAGAAGGACGTTAACTTTGGCAGTGGCCTGTGGGTTCTTAACATGGTTTGTATTCTCAGTGGCCAAGTTGGATGTAATATCCACCGTAGTCTCCCTAGTACTCTGGGCCCTAGTTTACAGGGAGTTTATAAAACAGTCGTTAAGGGACGCCTGTGCCGTATACTATACTCCAGAGTTACCTAAGAGAGAGATGTAAGGTGATTTAATGGACATTGTAAAGGTATGTCCCGAGTTGGGAATAGTTATGGATGTGGATACAGGGTTAATCGCGGAGATGAGAGAGGATATAGTAATGGTGGATCTAAACCCTGTTAGGGAGAAGGTGGAGGAGTTGGAGAAGTTGGCCAGGGCCTTTGAAAACTCCCTAGATCCAAGAAATCCCCCCTTAAAGTCCTACCCAGGGAGGGATGAAGTATACAGTATAGGGGGTATCTTTCATGGGGTATTCTTCGGTTTCTGGATAACTATGGCAATAGCCCTCCTTGCTATAATCCTACTTATTACCCTCTATCCCGACCTACTTCGCTAACCTTTTAACTTTTGGGGGTGCTTTAGATGGTAGATCTATCAGAAGGTATTGAGATTATATCGCCATATCTGAAAGATATTGCCCTTGAAAATCCCGGGGCAATTGACGAGGAGCCCATGATCCTAGATTTGGAAGGTGGGGGAGAAAAGGAGGAGGAAGATACTACTACCATAAAACCCTACTCACCTGAGTTGGCACTGTTGGAGGCTAGGATAAAGATAATATACGAGAAGATAAACGACGCCGCCCTTATCTCAAAGTTTAACGCTGGATACTACAACGGAAAGATTCAAGGTATAGCTATTGGGTTATTCCTCTCCCTGTTGGTATTCTCACTGCTACTACCATAAGGAGGTGGGAGAATGGTGGAGAAGAGAGAACCTGCTCCAGGATGGCCTATTGTAAGTGGGGAGTACGTGGTGGGAAATCCAGAGAGTTGTGTAGGGGTTGTTACACTGGGATCCCACGGTTTGGAACAGGCTGCAGTTGAGGCTGGAGCAGCCATTGCAGGTCCATGTCATACTGAGAACCTTGGAATTGAAAAGGTAATTGCAAATTATATCTCAAATCCTAACATAAGGTTTATGATACTCTGTGGTTCAGAGGTACAGGGACATCTTACAGGACAGTGTTTCAAGGCCCTCTATGAAAATGGAATTGGAGATGACGGATGTATCATAGGGGCGAAGGGGGCAATACCCTTCTTGGAAAACGTTGGAAAGGATGCAGTTGAAAGATTCCAGAGACAGATAGTGGAAGTGATAGACCTAATAGATGTGGAGGATATAGACAAGATAACCCAGGCTATAAAGGAGTGTATATCTAAGGATCCTGGAGCTACAGAGGAGGATGCAGAGGAGATAGATCTGGAAAAAAAAGAGGGGGGATTGCCAACAGTTGCAAAACCAGATATTGAGTTTACACAAAAACTTATAGAGTCCCTGGAGTACAAGGTAGGGTTGATGACAAGGGACCTAGGGTTAAGTTCTGGAATCCAGTCAGGATCTCTTCTAGGTATTATTCTGGGATCTATCCTGGCCATGGTGTTAATTGGAATACCTGTAGTTTTAAAGGTACTTCTAGGGTGATTAAATGGTAGAAAAACCACCTTCAGTAATAACCCCCTCTAAGGAGTACAAGGAGTTAATGGAGAAACTAGACGAAATAGAGGAGATCGTGGATAATACCAACGCCGAAATAATGCAGCGGTTAGGTAAAAAGATAGGTAGAGATATTGGTATAGTATACGGTCTAATAATTGGATATATTATTACCCTGCTAGTGGGGAAGTTAATACCTGGTATTATAATGTTTATGATGCATATGAGATAAAAAAGAGGTGGGGATAGTATGTTTAAGTTTGACAGGGATCAGATGGTAATTGAGATTGCAGGGAGAAAATTTGGAGGCCAACCAGGGGAGTATCCAACAGGTCTCTCAGGTACCATATTCTATGCTAGACATAAAATCGTAGAGGATGAGAGGAAGGGTATATTTGACAGAGCTGCTGCAGAGGATCTAATAAACAAACAGGCTGAAATGGAGGACACCACTGGAAACCCTGCCCTTGTTCAGGTATTTGGAGGGACTCCAGAGGCGCTGGTAAGATATATAGACTTCGTTGCAGAGGTATGGGATGGTCCAATGTTACTGGACTCCACATCTGGGGAGGCTAGAATGGCTGCCGCAAGGAGAGCTACAGAGGCAGGGTATGCAGATCAGTGTATCTACAACTCTATCAACGTATCCATGGAGGAGGAGGAATTCCAAAACCTCGTGGAAAGTGATTTAAAGGCTTCCATTATCCTGTGTTTCGACCCCATGGATCCCTCAGTTGAGGGTAAGTTAAATGTACTGTTAAATGGAGGTAAAACAGCAGATGTGGGGATGTTGGAGTTGGCAAAGAAGGCAGGTATAGAGTACCCCCTGATAGACGTTGCAGTTACACCTCTAGGTAACGGGGCAGGTCCTGCTGTAAGGGCCTCCTTTGCAGTTAAGGCAAAACTAGGACTTCCAGTGGGAAGTGGTATACACAACATACCCTCTGCATGGGATTGGTTAAGGGAGTTTAGAAAGAAGTTGAAGGAGGCTGGATATACACAACTTGCAAAGGATGTACACCATGTATGTGATATAGGGGCCAACATTATTCAGACCATGGCTGTAGGAGACTTTGTTCTATACGGCCCTATCGATAACGCCCAGTTAACATTCCCAGCAATAGCAATGACAGATGCAGTAATTGCAGAGGCTGCCAAGGAGTTAGGTATAACTCCAATAGAAAACCATCCATTTAACAAACTGGTATAAAAAAGAAAAAAAAGAATTAGCTGCTTTCAGAGGCCTGTTCCTTCTCCACTACACTAATCTTACTTTCCAACTCTTTTTGAAGCTGTTGTATAGCTGCTAACGTCTTTGCCATCTGTTCTTTAATCTTGTTCTCAGCCTTTTCTAACTCCTCACAGGTCTCCTTGAAGTCTTTAATAGCATCATCTACAGATTTCTCCACGAAGATGTCAACACCTGCATTTATTATTACCTTGTCGTTATCCTCTACTACAGCCTTTGCAAATGTCCCACCACCGAGAGGTAGAAGTACCTCTTTAGACTGTTTCAACCCCTCCATGGATGCTATAGATTTTAAAATCTCCAACTTTAGAAGTTCTATTCTACCTAGCTCCTCCTGTAGTCTATTTAACTGCTGCTTGTAAACCTCTAGTCTGTAAAGTTGTCTCTGTACCTCTTCACTTTTTATAATCTCTTCATTTTTCATCTACATCACCTTCATTCTACTTTTAACACTCTATTTTATGGAAAACAAAGTATATATACTTTATTTGGAACTATGGACAATTACAATTTTTATCGGGATACTATGATACTAGACCTTTTAAAGTATCTCTTTGTACTTGTAAAGGCTCTAAGTGAGGCCTGGTTGGATGTGATAAAGAGGTGTATAAGTGGAGAGATAAACCCCCAAGTAGTAGAGATAGAGACTGAGATAGAGAGCTTAATAGGTCAAGTTGTTTTGGCATGTAGTATTACCTTAACTCCAGGGACTTTAACCATAGATTTAGATCCTGAGAGAAGGGTATTGAAGGTGGCCACAATAGTACCTATCAAGAGGGAGGATATTGTACCCTTTGAGCCCTATATAAAAAAGATCTTTGACAGGGGTTAATCTAATAACTTGAACCACTTGGGGGTTTTCAGTAATTTGTATCCACCTAAGGCCCCTGGCTTTGTCTCTATCTCAAATCCAAGGGACTGGAGATCCTTAATTCTAGAATATACAGCTCCCCTACTACTTCTGCCTATGAATTTCTTTAGATACTCCCCAGATACATACTCTGAATTCTTAGAGAATACTCCCTTATCCTCCATTATCTTTCTCGCATTTTTCTTACCGTATTTCTTGATAAGATCCCTGTACTCTTTATTAATCTCCAACAACTTCATGAGTATGATGAAGTGACCTAGATCCAACTTGATGTTCCTCTTATAGGCCTCCTTTAAGAAGGTCCAGAAGTCCAGCTTTATATTGTCGTATTGTACCTCCATGCTATCTCCAAAGGGAAAATTTTAACTATCATAATTCAGTACTTTTTAAATTTAAATAAACTCTAAAAGGGATAGTTATGGATACAGAGGTACTTAAAAGTTATCCTCTATGTCACAGGTGCTTTGGAAGGTTATACGCTAAGTTACTTCATACCTCAAACTACGAGAGGGGGAAATCTGTAAAGATGGCCAGGGCTATCCAGTTGGAGTCCAAATTGCAACAACTTAAGGAGAGGACTGATGCTGAGGAGGAGATAGAGAAAGTAAAAGAGGAGTTAACAACCCTATATAGAAGTGGGTTGACAGAGATAAAGGAGGTAGAGGGTGTGGAGGTAGTGGGGGAGGAGGGATGTCCCTGGTGTAGGGGGATATTCCAGGAGAGGAACCTGGAGGAGATTCTGGAGAAAACGTTAAAGCTCCTAGGTGAGTACCAGTACGATACCTTCCTAGTTGGAACAGTACTTCCCAAGTCCATAAAAAAGTTGGAGGAGAGGATAAAAACACCCTATATGGAGAGTATAAAGCAGGAGTTCAACAGGACCATGGGGAAGTTAATAGCTGAAAAAACATCTAAGAGGGTGGATAGGGAAAACCCTGATATCATTATCCTCATAAACCCCTATAAGAAGAAGGTGAAGTTACAGGTTTCACCTGTTTATATAAAGGGAAGGTATAGGAAGCTGGTAAGGGGTATCCCTCAGACTAGATGGCCCTGTCGCCACTGTAAAGGTAGAGGATGTGAGAAGTGTAACTACACTGGGAAGAGATACAGTACCTCTGTGGAGGAGATAATTGCTGAGCCCTTCCTCGAGGCCTTTAAAGGTAAAAGTGAGGCCTTCCACGGTGCTGGGAGGGAGGACATCGATGTGAGGATGCTCGGGGATGGAAGACCCTTCGTCCTTGAGATAAGGGAGCCCAAAGTTAGAAGGGTTAATCTAGAGGAGATAGGGGAGAAGATAAATAAAAGTGGGATGGTGGAGGTACTTAACTTGGAGTACGGTAGTAAGAGGGATGTGATAGAGGTTAAAAACAAACCCCATAAAAAGACATATCTAGCACTTGTGGAATGTGAGGAGGAGGTCTCCGACAGGGAACTGGCAGAGTTGGAGAAGAAGTTGGAGAATTTAACTATCTATCAGAGGACACCTCAGAGGGTATCCCATAGAAGGGCAGATCTTGTAAGGATCCGTAAGGTGTACAAGGCGTGGACTGAGAGGGTAGATCCCAGGAGGTTCAAACTTAAGATATACTGTGATGGAGGGCTGTATATAAAGGAGTTGATAAGTGGAGACGAGGGTAGAACTACCCCCTCAGTTTCAGAGATCCTCAATAAGAGATGTGTCTGTAAGGAGCTAGATGTGTTAAAGGTGCATGACGAGTAGGTTACAATAACCTTTTTATAGTTGATAGTTCTATTAAATTTGGTATTATCAATGTTAGGAGGAGTGAATATGGTACAGAGGAGTAAAGGTTTTAGGAGTAAGACGAGGCATAAACTGCAGAAACACCCAAGGGAGAGGGGTATACATCCTGTTACAAGGGCCTTGAAGGAGTTTAAAGAGGGGGACATCGTCCATATCGTAATAGATCCATCGGTACATAAGGGTATGCCCCATCCTAGATTCCATGGAAAAACTGGTACCGTAGTTGGACAGAGAGGTAGGGCCTATATAGTCAGGGTTAGAGATGGAGGAAAGTACAAGGATATTATAGCCATGCCTCAACATCTAAGGGAGTACAGGGGCAATTAAAAAGGTAAAACTTGGATCACTATGATAGGGAAGAAACTTATCTCTGAGAGATACGTTACCATCTCCCAGTCCAGGGAGATGTTTATTAACAGTAGAAGGGATTACGAGGAGATGCCCTACGAACTCACCTGTGCATTGGACTACCTGGAAAAATTTGCAAAGCTAAGTGCAGAAGAAGCTGAGCAGTTGTTAAAAGAGTTGAGGGATTTAGGACTAGATGAGAGAACTAGTGTTAAGATAGTAGATCTCCTTCCCAGAGACGAGGAAGACTTAAAGGTAATATTTTACAAGTCTGATCTCCCTGAGAACGCCCAGGAGATACTGAATATAGTCTCAAAGTACATCAAGTAATTTTTATTTTTTTATCTATCTCCTTTTATTTCTCTTTTTTTCTTTTTTATTTCTAAATTTCAAGAGGGTGTAGTGTATGAAAAAGTACAGAGGTAAAAAGAGGGTCTTTGAGAATTACGCCTATATATTAGATTTTCTACCCTACGGGTATCCAGAGGACAACACCCCTCTACATCAGAGGAAACCCATTGCTCAGGGATTTGGTGAGGAACAATTTGTCCTTATGGAGATGGTAATAAAGAAGGACGTAACTGTGGAGTTGGCTGAGAGGGTATACATAGGTAGAGGTAAAAGGGACAAGGTGGAGTACATTACGAGAACCTTGAAGTACGAGGAGTTAACCCCAACTGCAAAGACCGAGTTGTTCTACGTTATAAGGGAGGCTGTTAAACGTAACGAGAAGAGGTTCATAGAGTTTATAAATACCTGCGGTCCTATAACTACCAGGTTACACACCCTTCAACTTCTACCAGGGGTAGGTAGAACACTTACCTGGAAGATACTGGAGGAGAGGGAGAAGAAACCCTTTGAAAGTTTTGAGGACATAGAGAAAAGGATCCATAGGAACCTACTAAATGCCATAGCAAAGAGGATAGAGGAGGAGTTAAAAGAGCCACAGAAGTACTACCTCTTTGTCAAGTGGAAAGAGAGGGAGTGATCTACTTTTCCAACTCTGAGAATACCTCATCTAGAGCATCTACAAGGCTATCTATATGTTCCCTCTCTACTATAAGGGGAGGGAGAAACCTTAAAACCCTTTCTGCAGTACAGTTTATCAAATAACCTTTTTCTAGCATCTTTTTAACAATATCTCCACCCTGGAAGGACAACTCCATGCCCACCATGAGACCCATGCCCCTAACTTCCCTTATAAAGGAGTACTTCCTCTCTAGATCTCTTAACCTCTTCATGAAGTAATTCCCAACCTCCTCCACATGGGGTAGAAGGTCCTCCACAAT
>DQVW01000025.1 GCA_015661555.1 Methanothermococcus okinawensis | reverse complement strand
TTCCGAAATCCGCACCCCCTCTAAAAATAGGAAGTAGAAGTGGTGGATACCAGAACGGTAATGACTTAATTATCTCTTTTTTCTCCTATACTCCTCAACGTATCTGTTGATCATACTGAGAATCCTACTCCATCCAAAATTTTTCTTCAAAGAACCAACTACGAAGATATTAGACCACTGTCTCCAGGGAGGGGAGTATCCAAATAACTCCACTATTCTATCTAGTTGTTCATCCCATCTTTCCTTCTTTATCTTGTCCATCTTATTTACAAAAACTATAGGGTTTAAATCCAACTCCTTTAAAAATTGAAACATCTCGATGTCTATAGGTATCTCATTTCTACTGTCCCATCTCTCCACTATCTCGGGAAAGGCCTTCCCATCTATCACCAGGATTGAACAGGCTATCTTGTCACAGTTATCCTCTATATACCACACTATCTTATCCTTTATAGACTCCTCAACCTTCTTCTCCAGACCTCTCATATATCCGAAACCTGGAAGATCCACTAGGGTGTAGTTTTTCATGGGGTATTTGTTTATTTTTAAGGTTACCCCAGGTTTCTTTCCAACCCTTACATTTTTGTTACCTGTAATCATCCTAACTAAGGTGGACTTCCCTACGTTGGATCTTCCAGTAACTATAACCTCAGGTTTATCACTCTCCTCCCCCTTGAAAAATCTTTTAAATTTTTCAATATCCTTTAACCCACTCATAGTCCCCCCTTATAGATTTATCCAGAAATTGCACCTACTATAAAGGCTATCAGTATAAGACTTATAATCATCTTTATCTCTCTGGCACATCTCTCTGCCTCCTCCCTTGTAGGATTCCTCAGTAGTTTTACAATGGAGTAGAGAAGTAGTACATCACAGAGTACTATACCTGGGAGGTAGAGATAGTTGAATATTCCCATGAGGTAAGGCAGTGGACTTAGAATCACTGCCAAGGTCAGTAACCCCAGTGCAAGGTAGAGTGCCCCCTTACCGTACCTTATTGGAAGGGAGATTACTCCCCTCTTCCTATCCCCCTCCATATCCTCAAAGTCCTTAACTATCTCCCTAGCCCAGGTAGTTAACATGGCACAGAGGAAGAGTATAAATGTAATAAGGATATTACCCACTGATGCACCGCCAAAGAGAAATACAGAGCCTGTAAGGTATGCCACTAGAAGGTTACCTATCCTCTTATCTCTTTTAAATAACCTGGCGTAGAGGTAGAGGATAAGGGTGTTAAGTAGGGCCATGATAAAACATAGCCAGTTGAAAAGTGAGAGGAGAAGTCCAGATATAGCTAATATCCAGGCCAGTACTTTGGCACCTTTTAGAGACACCCTTCCAGAGGGTAGAGGGCGGTGAGGTTTATTTATCCTGTCAATATCTACATCGTAGATGTCGTTTATAACGTTACCAAAACCACAGATAAGAAAGACTACAAGGGAGGCCAGGAGTATCCTATCTAGCATATGTATATTGAAGTTAGAGGCGATTAGTCCAGCTATGGCTGCCCCAAGGGATGCAATTAAACAGTTCTTCACCCTTATAAGATCCAAGTAATCCCTTATACCCATAGTATCCCATTAGGTGGAAGTATGTTAAGGATGAATATAAGTGGATTGATCCCTAAAAATCTGGAGGATAGGGGGCTCCTGGTGTTGAAGGACAACCTAAGGTATATAGAGGATATCCTGGATCATCGAAGGATTCCAAGGGAGGGAATACCTGAGGACAAGATAAGATTACTTTTAAAGTTCCTCTCACTTATGGATACTGATAAGGATCCCAAGGTTGTAAGGGTTGGAGAGAGGGAGGGTAGATGTGCCTCCAGGATCCAGGAGGAGTTGGTCTCTGGATTCTGTCATGGAATAGGTAGAAGTGGTAACCTTATAGATCCCCAGCCTAAGGCTCCAGGTGCAAGTGCAATGTACAGGTTAACTAACGATATACTAACAAGCTTCCTTAGGAATCTAGGCTTAAAGGTCTATGGGATAGGGCTACCTGTGGCAACTGGACTCTCCCTCTCCCTCTGTCTCAACGCCGCCAGGAGGATGTACAACTCTAACGTGGTGATATACCCCTACGCAGCCCATAAGAGTCCAATAAAGGGGATCTATCTGGCAGGGTTTAGGATGAGGTTTGTGGAGACTAAACTTTACGGGGATAAGGTGAAGGTTGACGTGGAGGATATAGAGGATGCCATAGTCCATGAGATAAAGGAGGGTAACAACCCCTGTGTATTAAGTACCTTAACCTTCTTTCCACCTAGGGAGAGTGATAATATAGAGGAGATCGCCAGGATATGTGAGGAGTACAACATACCCCATATTGTAAACGGGGCCTATGCTCTTCAAAGTAGGTACTACATAGAGAGACTTAGAAGGGCTCTTAAGTACCGTGTAGATGCTGTAGTAAGCTCCTCAGATAAGAACCTATTAACCCCTATAGGGGGAGGTATTGTATACTCCAAGGATAGGGATTTCCTAAGGGAGGTGTCACTAAGTTATCCAGGTAGGGCCTGTGCAACCCCTGTTGTAAATATCCTCGTCTCCCTGCTCTCCCTAGGTATGAGGGGATACCTGGAGTTGATGGAGGAACAGAGGAGATGTAGGGATCTGTTGGAAGAACTTCTGAATAACCTAGCTGAAAAGACTGGGGGTAAAGTTTTAAATATAGATAACCCAATATCCCTATCTGTAACAGTCCATTTAGACCCTGTTGAGATAGCGGGGAAGCTTTACAATTTAAGGGTCACAGGTCCAAGGGGTGTAAGGGCCAGGGATAAATTTGGTACCTGTTATCTCAGGGGGTATCCCTACGATTATATTGTTATAAGTGCACCTCTAGGGGTAAAAGAGAGGGACATAGTAGCCGTAGTTGAAAAATTGGAAAATATTCTTCTAAGTAGGTGAAAAAGATGGCCGTATCCATTGCAATAGCATCAGGTAAAGGGGGTACAGGTAAGACCACTATCTCGGCAAACCTGGCAGTAGCCCTGGCAAAATTTGGGAAGGATGTAATAGTGTTAGATGCAGATATAGCAATGGCTAATTTGGAGTTGGTACTGGGGATCGAGGGGAAGAAGGGTAAAACTTTAAACGACGTTCTTGCAGGTAACGCAAGTATAGAGGAGGCTATATACGAGGGACCTGCAGGGGTAAAGGTTATACCTGCAGGTATCTCCCTAGACGCCTTTAGAAAGGCTAGACCGGAAAAATTGGAGGAGGTGTTAAAGAAGTTACATGACATGGCGGAGATTATCATTATAGACTGTCCAGCAGGTATTGGGAAGGAGGCCTTAACAGCGATCTCTGCTGCGGAACACCTAATACTGGTAGTTAACCCAGAGATATCCTCTATAGCCGATGCCCTGAAGGTCATAGCCATTGCAAAAAAATTAGGTACAAATGTACTAGGTGCCATAATAAACAGGACCATGAAGGAGGATTCAGAGTTAAGCTCAAAGGCCATTGCAACTATCTTAGAGGTCCCAATACTGGGGGTAGTTCCAGAGGATCCAAATGTAAGGAAGTGTGCCGCATTTGGAGAACCTATTGTATTAAAGTACCCAGACTCACCGGCAGCCCAGGCCATCATGGAGATAGCTGCCAAGTTGATAGGTAAGAAGTACATACCTGAGAAGAAGAAGGAGAAGGAGTCCTTCATTAAAAAATTCCTTAGAGGGATATTCGGGGGTAGAAAATGATATCCTACGACACAATAGCTATAATTATAGCCACTTTAAGCATTACACTGAATATAATATTGACCATAAAGTTGATCCAACTTAAGAGGGAGTTAGACCAGTTGAAGCAGTCCACCAGGTTGACCAGGGAGGAGTTGGAGAGAATAAATCAAAGACTGAGAAGGTTGAAGATAACAGATTAAGGGAGAAAATGAACCCCTATGAGATAGTGATTTCCATACTCTCCCTCTCTAGCCTCTCCCTATGTCTTCTACTACTTATAATTACACTTCAATTAAGGGGTGAGCTAGACCAGTTGAAGCAGTCCACTAGATTAACCAGGGAGGAGTTGGAGAAAATAAAGGAAAGGCTGGAAAAACTTAAAATTTAAAATGAGGGGAGAAAATGTCATTTTATGGTACAGTAGCCGTAATAGTAGCGATTATCAGCCTTATACTGAACGTTATACTATTTATAAAAATAGTGCAGTTAAAGAGGGAGTTGGAGTACCTTAAACAGTCCACTAGATTAACCAGGGAGGAGTTGGAGAGAATAAACGAGAGGTTGAAAAGAATAAAGGCCTCTACCTAACTAAGGTACATTTTCACATAGATACTTCAGGGCCTCCTCCTCCATAAAGTGTAGTTTTCCAGGGATTATGATGGAGTGAAGTGGAGGTCCAAAGTCGTAGTCAAGGAGATCCCCAATCTTACCATAAACTATTTTTGGTTTTAAACTTCCTGCCCTGGCCAGTACTACAACTTTAGTATCTTCACTTAAAACATTCTCTTTTCTTCTCTCCTCTATCTCAAGGAGGATCCTGAGACCCTCGTTGGCACTCATAAATCTATTTTTATCACTTTGGATATCTAGGAGGCATAGGGTATGAAGGCCCATCCTCAGGTTGTCCCTTATAACGTTGTAAGGTGTCTCTGGAAAGTAATTAGGTTCAGGGAAGACTATTGAGGCGGTTCTTCCAAACTTGTATATCTGTAATCCGGTGATCCCCACTGCAGAGTATATAGAGGGGGCGTTAATAATTCTAACATCTACACCTCTCTTTTTAGCCTCTATAGCCAGATCTACATGGGTTGTTGCTACCATGGGATCTCCCGCTGTTAGGAGCATTACCACCTTATCCCTACCCTCCTCAATTAACCTATAACCCCTGTACTCCAGGTCCTCCCTGGTGAGGAGTGTTATCTTCTTCCCAATAACCTCCTCTATCCTCTCTACAGTTGTACCAGTTAGTAGGGAGGTATAGAATTCCGCATATATCTTATCCGCCCTCTTGGCATGTTCAAGGGTTTTCAATGTCATATCCTTCTCGTCGTAGAGGCCAAGCCCTGCAAGTATAAGCATGGTCTACTCCCTCTCTTTTAACAAGAGAATATTAATATATCTAAATAATTAAATATTAGAAAAATAAATAAAAAAATGGAGCCTTGGGCGGGATTTGAACCCGCGACCTTCTGCTTACCAAGCAGACGCTCTACCAGGCTGAGCCACCAAGGCACAATAGCGATA
>DQVW01000104.1 GCA_015661555.1 Methanothermococcus okinawensis | reverse complement strand
CGTGAAGCGGGGTGGGGTAGCCAGGCCGATCCCGCCGGGCTCATAACCCGGAGATCCGAAGTTCAAATCTTCGCCCCGCTACCATTTCTTTTTTTTATTGGTTACTAAATCTGGAGTTGGTGTCTCTTTTTTAGAGGATTAAAAAAAGAGAGGGATATGAATTCAAATTTTACATTGTGACTGTTTTTCAGATCTCTCTATTATTCCTTCTACATTTTCAGCCTGTCTGCCTATTTCTGTTATATTTTTCTTAACCTTCAGAGCTAACTTCTCCGCCCTGTAATATTCCCCCCTCTTAAATGCCTCCTCAGCCTGATTAAGTATATCTTCCATCTCTTTCACATCATACTGAGACTTTATCTGTGAAATTGTTTCTTTAATCTCATTGATCAACTTTTCAACTTTTTCAGCCTGTTTCCTTAGTTCAACTGCCTTTTCCATGGCCTTTAGAGCTAACTCCCCTGCTTTAGAATACCCTCCATCTTTAAATGCCTCCTCAGCCTGATTAAGTATATCCTCAGCCTCTTTAATGTTATAGTGAAAGATTATATCTCTAACATCTTTCATTTTCTCTTCAACTTCTTTAGCTAACTTGCTAATTTTCTTCACCCTCTCCTTAGCCTCCAGGGCTAACGTTTTAGCTTTATAATAATATCCCCTTTTGAAAGCCTCCTCAGCCATAGATATTATATCTTCCGCCTCTTCAATATTGTACCTGGATTTTACCGCGGCAATCTCTTTTCTGGTATCCTCTATTATTTTTTCAATATTCTTTTTCTCTACTTTCCATTCAACTTTCTTTTTGGCCCATATTATCTCAAAGTCGTTCCTTATACTCAGGGATCTATCAAAACACCTAATTGCCTCCTCATACCTTCCCAACCTGGCCAGAGTTAATCCCTTTCTACTCCAGGCATCTGCACAGTTGGGATTGATTTCCAACACTTTGTTAAAACACTCCAGGGCCTCCTCATACCTCCCCTGCTCGTAGAGGATATCTCCTTCACTGAGCCATTTTTCCACTGTCTTATCCTCACTCTTCTTTTTGAAAATTCTAAGGATCTTGGATATCACTTCATACACCTTTATTTTGATACTTTACTATGGACATATATCGATCTACAAATATATCCCTGTAAATCCTACCATTTAGAGGGGAGACATACTTGGGATGCTTTATCCTGTTCTTCAACTTTCCAGATACTATGTCCTCAAAGAGTTGATACACATCCCTGTACCTCCTCTCCACGTAGGCGCATACCCTACAGTCCCTTATAAAGTACCTGGGATGTTTCTTTACAAAGTCTCCAGTCCTCCTGTTGAATACTGGTGGCCCAACCTTAACCTTGACATTTGGAAGTTCCCAGACCAGGAACTCCCAGGAGAGATAACAGGCCTCTTCATTGGCGTAAACTTCACAGTTCAATATCTGGAAGTCGTTTTCAATTAACAACTTGTTTATACTCCTCTGCAACTTCTCCATCTGAGGGTAGATAATGTCATCCACTATACTACTGTCCCTATCTATTCTCAAGGTGAGCAGGGCACCCCTGTCTCTGTGGCTTAACCTCTCTGCCACTTTTCTATGGTAGTTGTAGAAGTACTCCCTGGAGGGGTTCTCCAGGAATTGCCTGGAGTAGAATATAAATTTACAGAAGTTCTCCCTACTTAGGGCAGCTGCCACGTTTCTCTTGAGATCCACAGGGTCGTACACTACAAGGGGGTGGTCAAACTCTGGAAACTTGTAATCCCTATCTATCCCGTATATCTCAAAGATCTCATCTAGTACTATCTTTTCCCCAATCTTCCATCTCTGGGCGTTCTTCAAGGTGTTTATAAAGCTGCCGTAGTGTATAACCAGCAACTCACATAGATAGCCAGAGAAACCCTTGGTCTTTAGATCTGAGCCGTATATACCAATACCCTTTAAGAACTTCTTCAGGAGTCTTATATCGTTGTGGAGGGGCTTGGACTTAAGGACCCTCTTCACAAACTCGTTGTGAAGAGGTGTCCTATCTACGGCGGAGATTATCCCCTCGTTCCACCCTATCTTGTAGCAGGGTACTATGTCTATCTCGTATCTCCCTATCCTTCCAGAGACGTAGGGGTGCTCGGCGTACTCCACCCAGGAGTTGCCCCCTAAATTTTCTATGGCTCTCCTACCTACCTTCAAGATAGTCTCCTTCAACACCTCTCTCTCCACACCCTTTTTAAATCTTACAAAGATATCAATATCGTAGTCGTTCCTTAGATGGGTATCTCTAGCTGTAGATCCCACCTGTACTATATCCTCCACTAAGTCCTCCAGCCCCTCCTCCTGAATGAGAGAGTATAGCTCCTCTATAATCCTCCTGGAGAGTCTCTTCAACTTCTCCTTCTCCCAATCCCTAGGCACTATGTCCTCCAGTACCTCTCTCAGTATGTCCTTGATATCCTCCATATCTACCCTCTACTCCTCCTTTTCTTATTTCTAAACCTCTCGATCAGCTCCTTGTACTCCTCTATATCCTCATAATTCTTAGATCTGGCATTGAGGTATCTAAGGGCATTCTCCAGTAACTTTACAGAGAGGGACTTGGGAACCATGTCGTCGTTATCTGCTATATAGTGGGCTATACAGGCGGCCAGGAGAAATATAGCTGCACACTGTTCCGTTTTCAACCTGTGGATATGGTGGGGTTTCACATCTAACTTCCTGTAAAGTTCTAGATAGGGACAGTTGTAATCCTCAGGTACTAACTCCTTATAGACGTGAACAAAGAATTGATGAAGTTCCATAAGTTGCTCCTTGTTCATCCTATCCCATCTACAATTACTTTAAGACTGGGCTTAGCAATACCCCTATAAATCTAATATGGGCAAAGGTTTTTATATTACACCCCTTCTAACTATGAGTATTTATTACCAAGTTAAAAAGGTGAGAGAGTGCCAGGGACAAAACCTGTGGAGTTAGGTTCTCTAAAGGAGGGACAGTACATAATGATAGACGACGTTCCCTGTAAGATAGTAAGTATTACAAAGTCAAAACCAGGGAAACATGGAGGGGCAAAGGCAAGGGTCACTGCAATAGGTATCTTCGAGCCCATTAAGAAGGAGTTGGTAGGTCCAACATCTTCAAAGGTGGAGGTACCTATTATAGACAGGCGGAAGGGACAGGTTCTGGCGGTAATGGGAGATACAGTGCAGATAATGGATCTGGAGACCTATGAAACCTTGGAACTTCCAATTCCTGAGGATGTAGAGGGACTTGAGAGTGGTGTAGAGGTGGAGTACATAGAGGCAGTTGGGAGGTACAAGATAACCAGGGTTATTGGTAAGTAATTTTTATTCTTTTTTAACTCTAAAGGCGCACATGAGGGTATTTGCCTCCTTACCACTGATAAAGGCCCTACTTACAATCCTCCTAAAGACTATCTTACACAACTCTTTTCTATACTCCGGGATATTTTTATTGGCGTCTACAAACTCCTCAAATAACTTTATAAGTATATCCTTCTCAAGTTTTGAGGCCTCCCTCATCTTTACAGGGAAGGGTTTTTCAAGTTTTGAGAGGTACAACTCGTAGAGTATTATGGCCACTGCATGGGAGAGGTTCATTACAGGGTACTCTGGAGAGGTGGGGATGGAGAGGAAGATATCGCAGAGGTCAAGTTCCCTGTTACTTAATCCATCGTCCTCCCTTCCAAATACCAATCCCATCTTACCCCTTAGATCTAGGTGTTTCTCTGCCAACTCCCTAGGTGTAATAGGGACTCTTTTTAGATTTCTATCTCCAGACACAATCCCCGAGGTACCTACCACCAGGTCTATATCCTCAATAGCCTCCTCCAGGGAGTTGTAGAACAGTGCCCTGTCCAGTATATCCTTGGCATGTACCGCCCTTATATAGGCCTCCTTATCCAATATACTTCTGTCCCCCACTATTCTTAACTCCCTTACTTCGAAGTTCTTCATACATCTGGCAATTGCTCCAACGTTCCCACTGTACTTGGGGTTTACCAGAATTACCACTGGCTCCATGGCATCCCTTTTTTTAATTTTTCCATTTTCTTATTAAAAGTAGAAAAGTTTATATTTTTGTGTGGTATTACAAATTTCTCCATTAGTATTAAAAAAAGCATAAAAAATTGGTAAAAGGTGATACTTTGGATTTAAAAAAGCTGGGAATATTATTACTCTCCACTATGTTAGTACTTACGATAACCCTCAGTGGCTGCCTCTCAGAACAGGCGTCTGGTAAAAATACCCTCCCATCAGGTGGTGAGAAGGAGGAGTACATCACTGTTAAAGACATGTGGGGCAGAGATGTTAAAATTAGAAGAGATGTTAACAAAGTTGTCTTACTTGACTTCACTGGAACCTATTTGAAGGTAATGAGAATCTGGGGCATAGATGACAAGGTAGTTGGAGTGGACAACTCCCAAAAGAAGAATATATTTCTGAAGGTTGTATGTCCAAGGATAGAGAGTATACCAGATGTTGGAAGTACATCCAAGGGCTTGAACTACGAGGCCATCATGGCAATGAAGCCAGATGTTGTAATAATAAGAGCTTTTTCAACTAACAGGGAGAGGGAGCAGAGGTATCAGGAGATAGTAGATAGGTTAAGTGAGATGGGCATTCCAGTGGTGGTGCTTTTGCACCCAACATCCTACGACAAGCCCAATGTAAAGACTGTATGGCAGGAGATAGAGATACTGGGAAAGATATTTAACAGGGAGAAGGAGGCAGAGGATCTAATAAACTATCTCAACAGGTATGTAGAGTTGATCAGAAATAGGACAAAAGATATTCCAGAGGATAAGAGACCTAGGGTTCTACTCTATGCAACCCCTGACTATATGTTAGGTGCCCAGACCATCCAGTCCTACTTCTTAGAGGATATAGTCCATGGGAAGAACGTCCTTGAAAGTGGTAGATGGATTAAAACCTCTCCAGAGGAGATCTTAAGGTTGAATCCAGATGCCATAATAGCACTTGGACATGAGGGGTATATAAGTCCAGAGGAGATATACGCTGGAAAGAATATCTTCCTAAATTGGAAGTTGTTACAGAATGTTAAAGCTATAAAGGAGAGGAAGGTTGGAAGTTTGGGAATAACAGAGTGGAGGGCTACAGTGGAGTTCCCAATAGGGCTACTTAGGGAGGCCAAGACTCTCTATCCCGAGAGATTTACAGATATAGATCCTGATAAGGAGGAGGTTAAACTTTACAGGGAGTTGTATAGGTTGGATGAGGAAGGTGTTAAGGAGGCGGTGAAGGCCCAGAGGTATAGGGGGGAAACCCATTAATTTCTTTTTTTGGTGATATCTATGGAAAGAGTGGATTTTAACTACAGGAATAAAATTTTCACTGTGATCTTTGCGGGGATCCTCCTATTTTTCACTGTAATCTTTTCCATCTCTGTAGGGGTTTATGAGATCCCATTTTTTGAAGTATTTAACGTTATAAGGTATCACCTCTTAGGTGGGGAAGTACCTCCCGAGATCTACAACGCCATAGTATGGGATATAAGGATTCCTAGGGTGTTGGCAGGGATGCTTATAGGTATGGCTCTGGCCACTTCTGGAGCTACCTATCAAGGAGTATTTAGAAATCCCCTTGTAAGTCCCTTTATACTGGGGGTCTCCTCGGGAGCTGCCTTTGGAGCTGCCCTGTCTATTGTATTTCCCATCCCTTACTCGGCACAGTTATCAGCCTTTATATTTGGAATGGTGGCCGTTTTCTGTGCCTACTCCATAGCCAAGGTAAGGGGTAAAACACCCCTTGTAACCCTACTGCTGGCAGGGGTGGTCCTGGGATCCCTCTTTGACGCCCTAGTCTCAATATTTCAGTATATAGCTACCGAGGCCCAGTTAAAGGCCATAGTATTCTGGTTGATGGGAGGGCTGTACCATATAGACTGGTCCCATCTCCAGATCCTTGCCTTCTCCATACCCCTGGGAATTCTTCTACTTATGGCCTACTCCTGGAAGTTGAATATACTCTCCCTGGGAGAGGAGGAGGCCAGGTCCCTTGGAATAAATACTGAAAGACTTAAGATTTTACTGATTACAGTGGCCACCTTTATAACCTCTATCTCCGTTTCAGTTGCAGGGATTATAGGCTGGGTAGGTTTGATGATTCCCCATGCAGCCCGTCTTATTATAGGCCCTGATCACAGGTTCCTCATCCCCCTCTCTGCAATTATGGGTGGTATCTTTCTCATACTCTGTGACACCATTGCAAGGACTCTCACCACTGGAGAGATCCCCCTGGGTATTGTAACCTCCCTCCTGGGAACACCCTACCTTATATATCTCCTGAGATCTAGGAAGGATCAATTCTTTGGAGGGGAGTAAGTTATGATAGAGGTCCAAAACCTTCACTTTGCCTACAGTGGAGACAACTACATCTTGGAGGATGTATCCTTTAAGGTGGAGAGGGGAGAACTATGTGGAGTATTTGGGCCTAACGGTGCTGGAAAATCCACACTTTTCAAGTGTATTATAGGTTTCTTAAAACCTAAAAAAGGTAGGGTATACGTGAATGGGAGGGATATTACAGAGATGCCCATGGAGGAGGTTGCAAAGTTGATAGCCTACGTACCTCAGGAACATAGACCACCCTTCCCCTATCTAGTTAAGGAGATGGTGTTGATGGGAAGGACTCCCCATCTAGGAGGCATATTTGGGCCTAAAAAGAGGGATATAGAGAAAGTTATAGAGGCCATGGAGGTTGTTGGTATCATCCATCTTGCTGATAAACCCTATACAGAGTTAAGTGGTGGACAGAGGCAGTTAGTACTGTTGGCAAGGGCACTGGCACAGGAGACTGGAGTGATGGTTCTAGATGAACCTACTTCGGCGTTAGACTTTAGAAATCAATTGAGGATATGGGAGACCTTGAAAAAACTTACAAAAGATGGTATGTCAGTTGTTGTAAGTGTTCACGATCCCAACCATATGCTCTGGTTCTGTGACAGGGTGGTGGTGCTCCACAGGGGAAGAATTATTGCCAATGGAAAGCCCTCCGAGGTAATAACCCAGGAGATACTAAGTACCCTCTACGGAAACATCTGTAAGGTAAAGGATTTAGATGGGATGAAGGTGGTGCTACCAGATACTACTTTTTAGGCTTAACAACCTGGAACTCCAACACTATACCCTCATCCATGGGGTAGTACTTCTCCAACTTCAACTTTACACATTCCTCAACACTTTTAAAACCCTCCCCATCTACATAGGTTGGAGCGTTCTTACCCCCAAATATCATAGGGGCGATATACACACTGACCTTATCTACCAGACCCTCCTTGAACATGCTCCAGTTTAAAGTACCTCCCCCCTCCAAGAGTATACTCCTTATACCCTTTTTGTAGAGTATCTCCATTAACTTCCTTAGATCCACCTTATCTCCATCAGTTTCCACAATCTCCACATGCTCCAACTTCTTCAAGGCCTTAATCTTCTCCTCCTTCTCCCTGGTCATCTTGGAGGTTGTGGCTATTATGGTTTTAGCCTCATTGTTCAACACCCTGGCGTTAAGAGGGATCCTCAATTTACTGTCTACAACTATCCTCACAGGGTTTTTCTTTGGAGTTACATCAATCTTATGAACAGTTAGTCTTGGATCGTCCTTGAGCACCGTCCCTATACCTACCATTATACCGTCTACCATGGCCCTTAATCTATGGACCCTCTTTAAATCCTCAGGCCCAGAGATCCTTGAGTCGTTATTTACAGTGGCTAACTTTCCATCTAGGGACATCCCAACGTTGGATATGACGTAGGGTTTTGGAGTGGGATCCATGGAATCACCAGTCTTCGAAGAGGTAATCCTCACAGTTCTTAAGGATGTAGTTGTAGAGGCTCTCTATATCCTTCAGACCCATGGTGTATCTCATTATATCCCTTCTAAAGGATCTGTTTACCTTTATCCTCTTGGACTCAAACTCCACTATGATCTCCTTGGCGTACTGGCGTCCAGCCCTGTCAAAGTCTGTAAGTAGTATAACCTCCCTAATCCCCTCTTCCACCAGTACATCTACAACCTGGTAGATAGGCACCTTGGAGATAGGGATGATTATACCCTCCACCCCTAACTTCCTAAGGGACTGAACATCCCTCTTCCCCTCTACTATTATAGGTATCCCTAAACTGTTCTCGTACTTTAACTCCTCTATAACCTCTATAAGTTTTGGGAGATATGGATTCCTCTTCATAGGGATCGTAATAGCGAAGTTTTTATACTATTATTTTAATTGGTATTTAAAAATTAAAAAACAAGGTGTCTTATAAATGTCGAAAACTAAACTTGGCCTAGAAGAAAACATTGAAGGTGTACTCTGTTATTTATTAGGGGAAATCACTGGTATCTTGTTTTTACTGTTGGAGAGGGAAAATGACTTTGTTAAGTTCCATGCAATGCAGTCTATTATAACCTTCTTGAGCCTTAAGATAATAACAGTAATACTGATAAACATTCCATACATT
This sequence comes from Methanothermococcus okinawensis, assembly GCA_015661555.1. Lineage (GTDB taxonomy): Archaea > AGJL01 > Methanococci > Methanococcales > Methanococcaceae > Methanofervidicoccus > Methanofervidicoccus okinawensis_B. The sequence goes on along the minus strand of DQVW01000104.1, from coordinate 593 downwards.
GGAAGCCCAATAGCTCTGTTGATATCTCTAGTTGGGACTGTACTATGGATACTGGGTATGTACAACGCGTATCTAGGTAAGAGATATAAGTTTCCAATCTTTGGAGATATTGCAGAGGAGTTACTTAGAAAATTTAATATTTAACTGAAACCCTCTTCCTCAACAGTTTTAACCCAGGGGTGGGACTTTATCCTATCTATCTGACTTAAGATCTCCCTGTCTTTTTTGATATTTTCAACAACTTCCCTGATTGTCTCTAGATTCTTCTCTTCCAGTTCTTTCATCTTATTTTCTTCCTCTTTATCTAATTCTCCTTCTAACTCCTTTTTCCAGTAGAGCTCAGCCCAGAGATCGTAGTCAATGGGTTTTAAGTATTTGGAGATTGAGTATAGAAGGTACTCCTTTGGTTCTGGATATAATTTATCCTCATGGAATTTTTCTTTGAAGTATAGCTCGTAGACTAGGGGGTCGATTATTTCCCTATCTATGAATTCTATTAGTTCTTTTTCTTTCTTTCTTCTCTCCTCTGTTGCATTTAGGAAGAGCATGTAATTGGCTAGGGTGATGAAGGGTTGTTGGGTTGGTGGGAGTTT
>DQVW01000040.1 GCA_015661555.1 Methanothermococcus okinawensis | reverse complement strand
CCCTGTATCTCTTTAATACCTCTGCCAATTTTCTACTATCTATCTCCTCACAGGTACATCCAAAATCCCCACCTATTATCACAACTCCTTCCTTGAAGACACTTTTAAAGTCCCTTAGAGCATACTCTATGGATCTCAGGTCAAGTCCAGGGTTTATATTTTCTACGACAGTGGGGTTGTGGGACAATACCTTCATCCTGCCCTCTATTTTGAAGGAGTAGATTCTCTCCAGGATCTCCTCTATATCTAGGAAGTTCCTGGAGATCTCAATGGCGAAGAGGGAGTTCTCAATGTAGTGGGTTCCAAATATCTCTTTGTTAAACCTAACAACATAGTCCCTGTACCTGTAACTCAGGGGGTACTTGGAGAGTACCTCCACATCTTCACTGTCTATCTCAACAGTATTACCTCCTATCTCCCTCCCATACTCCTCAACAACCTTCTTATTAACGTATACCCTCTCCCCTAAACTCATGGTGGACATCTTTGCAAGGAGGGCATTCCTCAAACCCCCTGCTATGGGGTAGTTCTCCAGGACATTTGTAAGGGCTCCGTACCTACAGGATGTTATACCTAGAGACACCTCGAATACAAAGAGGTCGTAGTTATCCAGGGTATTATCCTCCCATAACCTATCAATACTTTTTAGTACTGATACCGGTGTTATAGAACCCCTGTTACTGTTGTTTATAAAAACACTGTATTCTCCACTTAGTATATGGTAGAGAAGTTCCGTTGTTGTAGTTTTCCCCTTCACCCCAGTAACCTCGATAAACTTCCTGTGAATGTTGCCGTACTTCTCCCTCAGGATCTCTGAGATGGCATGGTGGAAGGAGGTAAATCTACAGTTGAGGGGGCAGTGTATAGGAGCTATTACCTCCTGGTACTTGGAGGTATCTGGTCTCTCTTTACCTGGAATTATTTTTAAATATTTAATTATATCACTATATTGATTTGAAATATTTTTATCCCTTTCTAACTTTCCATAGATGTCCCAGATATGAATGTCCCTGTATCCCAGGTTGTAGTACTCCCTTGCAATATCCAGGGCACCATGGTTTACATCGACAATAAGTATCAAATTATCACACAAAAAAATTAGAAGTATTTATCCACCTCTCCAATACATCTCACTATTAGTTCAACGGCATTCTCAAGATCAGAGAGGTCTATAACCTCTACGGGGGTGTGGATATACCTGGCAGGTACAGAGATCACCCCTGTAGGTACACCTTCCCTTGTAAGGTGTATTGCAGTTCCATCTGTTGTACCCCCTTCTCCAACCTCGTACTGTACTGGGATGTTGTACCTTTTAGAGACATCCTCTATCATTCTTAATACATCCCTGTGGGCGATAAGCCCCCTACCTTCACTATCAACAATACATGCAACAGGACCCTTTCCCAACTCTATAGGGGCCTCTTCCATCTTGATCCCTGGGTGGTCTCCACAGATTGTCACGTCCAATGCAATGGCCACATCTGGGTTTATCCTGAAGGCAGAGGTTCTAGCACCCTTCAACCCCACCTCCTCCTGCACTGTACCTACGAAGTACACCTGACAATTTAGATCCTCTTTCTTCAACCTCCTGGCAACCTCCAAGAGGATGGTACAACCTACCCTGTCGTCAAAGGCCTTACATGTTACCCTGTTGTTTCCAAGGATGTCAAACTCTGCCTTAAAGGTGGCCCAGGCTCCAATATTTACCCCCATCTTCTTGGCGTCCTCCCTGTTTTTGGCTCCAATATCTATGAACATATCCTCGTACTTTATCATCTTGTTCCTCTCCTCCTCTTTCATCTTATGGGGCGGCTTTGAACCTAGGACTCCAACGATCCTTTTACCATCCTCTGTATGGACTATAACCTTCTGATTTAGGAGCATCTGATCGTTGATACCCCCTACTTTTATAAACCTTAGAAACCCCTTCTCGTCGATGTACTTCACCATTAAACCGATCTCATCCATATGGGCAGCTAGCATAAGTTTAGGACCTCTATCCCCCATCCTAGCTATAAGGTTCCCAAACCTGTCTGTAAATACCTCCTCACAGTACTTTTTAAGTTCTCTCTCCATTATACTCCTTACATTGTCCTCTCTACCGGAGATACCCTCTGCCAGGGATAACTCCTTAAGGTACTCCAACACACCCATATTCTCACCTATAGATCACCCTGAAGTTCAAAGTACTTCTTCTGTTTAACAACTACTACAGGGATGCCCATCTCAAGGAGCCTTTCCTTTAACTCCTTGTCATTTGTACATACCACAACCTTCTTTCCCCTCTCCCTACATTTTAGGGCGTAATTTACTATTATCTCGTCGGCGTATTTCCCAGGGACATCTTCATCTTCCTCCTCATACCTCCTGATAAGGGAGAGGAGTAATGATACGGAGTACCTCTCCTTACCCTTTAACCTACCTCTAAGTTTCTCCAACTCCTCCCTTACACACCTTAGTATTACAACCTTGTAGCAGTTAAACAGCCTGTCCAACTCGTAGTCTATGTTGATACCATGTTTTACTCCGTATATGAGGAAGTTGGTATCAGGTATCACTAAGATCATGTTATCGCCGGAAGTACCTTAGAGATACCTCCCCTCTTGGTAACGTGGATGACGTTATCAGCTATCTGTTCCAACTCCTGGTGGTGGGATATTATAAATATCTGGGATATACTCTTAATACTCTTAAATATATTTAACAGTTTCTTACGTCTCTCCTCGTCTAGGAAGGCTGTTGGTTCATCCAGTACGATAAATTGTAGACTACTACATAGTGCCTTTGCAATACCTAAACGTAGTGCCAGAGAGACTGCGATCTGCTCCCCTCCACTTAAATTCTTTACAGGTAGCCCATCTACCAGGATGTTGTAGTCCTCATCTATCTCTATATGGTGATAGGGTAACTCAAACTCACTGAATATCTCATTTGTATACTTCTGGATAAGGGGTATGTACCTCCTCCTAAGATACTGTTGAAACCCATCCCTGGAGAATACCTGCTCTCTGATATCTTCCAGATATTTTATATATCTCTCTAACCTCTCCTTTTCCCTCTCTATCTCCTCCAACTCCCTTAACTCCTTAAGGAGTTTACTTAGATTTTCCCTAAGTGACTCTAGGTAGGCCTTATACCTCTCCATCTTATTCTTCTTGAGATCCAAGTTGTTACGGGCCTTCTCAACCTCTCCCTCTATCCTTCTATGCTTCTCCTCACTGTACCCTAGGAACTCTATATCTAGAATATGCTCCTCCCTCCTACTTTTCAAAGTTGCCAACTTCTCTCCTATCTCTTCTATCCTATTCTCCAAAGAGCTTATCAACTTGGAGGGGTCCACCTTGTATACCTTAGCGTAATTCTTCAACACTGCAGAGGCATTTATATATCTGTTATAATCCTCTCTGTATCTCTCAATCTCTTTCTCAAGAAGTGCCTTCTTCCTCTCTAGATCCTGGTATAGCTGGGCGTACTTTTTTATATCCTCCATCTCCCTGAGAATGTTACTTAGCCTCTCCTCCTTCTCCCTCCTATCCACTATCAACTTTTTAATTTCATACCATCTCCTTAACCTGTTGTTAAGATCCTCCTTCTCCCTCTTCACCCTCTCCCAGTTGTAATCCCCTACAACCTTTAGTAGTTCCTCCCTTCTTCTCAATAACTCCTCCCTATCTACCCTCTCCAGGAAATCCTCGCAGGTTTGGTATCTCCTGTATGCTCTTTCTAAACTCTTTTTCCTCTCTGTTAACTTCTCCCTTTCCTCCTCCACACCTCTATACCTCTCTATCTCCCCCTCTAAAACCTGAAGTTCCCTGATGTACTCCTCTAACTCTAGGTACTTATCCTGGAGGATTTTCTCCCGCTCCTTCAACCTGGCAAACTCATTCTTTAAGTCACCTATCTCCTGGAGTAGTCTCTCCAGTCTCTCGATCTCTTCCTTATATCTGGACCTCTCTCTGTAAAGTGTTTCCAACTCCTCCTCAATTCTCTGAAGTTCCTCCCTGTATCTCCTTAAGAGATCCTCCTTTTTAGAGTCGTCTATGGGGGACTGACAGAGGGGACACCTGTTACCTGCCCTGCTAAGTTTCTCCACAATCTCCTCTAACTCCTTTATCTTACTTAGCCTCTCCCTTATCTTACCCTCTATTACCTGAAGTTCCTCCCTGCACCTGGCTAACCTATCCTTTAACTCCTCCTCTTTTTTTATCCCTTCCTCAATCTCCTTCAAAGGTGCCAACTCCCTCTCCAACTTTGAGATCTCCCCTCTCAACTCCTCTATCCTACTTTCTACCTCCTTAACCTTCTCCCTCAACCTCTCAAGATGTATCACTTTACCCTCTAAATCCCTTAATCTATTTTCAACCTCTATATACTCCAGGTATCCCTCTTTACATCTCTCCAGCTCCTCCCTGTATCTCTCTATCTCCTTTAACCTAGTGTTTACATGTTCCAGGTCCAGGAGTTTCTTCTCTATATCCTCCAGCTGTCTCAACCTCTCCTCTATACTTTCAATCCTCCTCTCCACATCCTCTACCTGAATACCTTCAACACCCTCCTCCCTCACCCTCCTACCTATCTCCTCTATATCCCTCTCCAACATCTCCTTTATCTCTATCAGGCTCCTGTATCTGTTGAAGTATTTCCTGTACCCCTCCATTTCAGAGGATACTCTCTTTAAATCCTCCTCGATCTCACAGTACCTCCTGTACTTCTCCTCTGTATTCCCAAGGACATCCATAAGGGTCTTAATATCCTCTAGATCCTTCTCCAAGTTAACCTTCCTATCCTCAAGTGCTGTAATCTCCCTCTCAATATCTCTGATCCTGTCCTTTAACTCCCTGAATCTCCTCTCTTTTTCCCTGTACTCCTCTAGGACCTTTTTCCTCTCCTGATAGATACCCTCTACCTCTCTATACTCTCTCTCCAACTTCTCCAGCTCCAACTCCATATTTCTTATCTTCTCCTCTATCTCCTTAATTTCCCTCTCCACCATTTCCTTCCTTGAAAGTCGCCCCTTTAGATGCTCCAACTTATGTTTAAATTTAGTGATGGCCTCTCCCATCTCCCTCCAAACCTTTTCAAATCTATCTATCCCTAGAATCTCTCCAATGACCTTCTTCCTCTTACTAGGTTCAAGATTGATAAGCCTGTCTATCTCCCCCTGTTTTATATAGATGGCGTTTAAGAACACGTCACGGCTTATACCCAAGACCTCCTCTATCCTTTTATTAACCTCGTTATACCCCTCTGCCTTATTCCCCTTATCTGAAATCAGAAAGTTTATATTGTCCCCCGGGTATTTACCCCTACCTCTAATCACCTTGTAGGTTGTATTCCCCATTTCGAAGACAAGTTCCACCCTGAAACCCCTTGCTCCCCTCCTTATTAAGTCCTCTATCAGGTAATTTGAGGTTCCATAGAGGGCAAAACTTATAGCCTCGAAGATGGAGGACTTCCCACTTCCATTAGGACCTATGATAGTGGTGATACCTCTGTTAAAGGATAAGTTAGTATTCTCATGACTTCTAAAGTTCTTCAGGGATATGCTCTTCAGTATCATGCCCATCCCATGAGTGAGTAAATTTTATAACTACTGTAACAATTTTTATCATAAAAATTATTAGGGTTTACTATGAGGGTTTCAATTATTGGTGGAACTGATGGACTGGGAAAGTGGTTTGCAAGATTTCTAAAGAGTAAAGGTTTCGATGTAATAGTAACTGGGAGAGATGTAAACAAGGGGAAGAAGGTAGAGAGGGAGTTAGGTGTAACCTTTACAGGGGATAACGTAGAGGCTGCAAAGAAGGGGGATGTGGTTATAGTTGCAGTGCCTATAAATGTTACCGAGAAGGTGATAAGGGAGGTTGCACCCCATGTTAGGAAGGGTGCCCTCCTCATGGACATTACATCTATCAAGGAGATACCTGCAAGGGCCATGGAGGAGTGTGTTAAGGAGGGGGTATGTGTTATACCTGCCCATCCCATGTTTGGACCCTCCACCCCCTCCCTTAAGAGACAGGTGGTAATACTTACACCCTCTGAGAGGCACATGTCCAATCCCTGGTTTAAGAGGGTAAAGGAGTTTCTAGAGGAGGAGGGGGCAAGGGTAGTGGTGATGTCTCCAAGGGAGCACGACAGGATTATGGGTATTATTCAGGGTCTAACCCATTACGCCTATATAGCCCTTGGAACAACGTTGAAGGAGTTGAATGTAGATATAAGGGAGTCGAGGAAGTACGCCTCACCTATCTACGAGCTCATGATTAACATTATAGGGAGGATTGTGGGACAGAACCCCTACCTCTATGCAGACATCCAGATGTTCAACCCCCAGATAGGTCATATCCACGAGACCTTTATAAGGGAGTGTATGAAGTTAAGGGACATAGTGGCTAAAAAGGACAGGGAATCCTTTGTCGAAGTAATGAGGGAGGCTGCCAGGCATTTTGGAAGTGAGACAATAAGGGGGATGAGATATTCAAACAAGGCTGTTGGTGCAATTATCCAGGAGTTGGAGAAGCTGGAGAAGTCTATCGGTAAGGAGGTGGCCCTGAGACATTTAGAAACAGGGAACGTTCACTACGGTATTTTAAAGGATATTCAGGATGATACAGTGATACTAAGTAAAAATGGGAAAGAGGTGAGGATAAATATAGCCAACGTATCCCTTATGGAGGAGGGGGAGTTAGAGGAGTGGAAGAGGGAGAACCTAAATAGGTATTACTACGATATCTCTGTACTCTTTCGGGAGGATGTAGATGAGAAGGTTATACTGAAACTATTAAAGGGGATCTTCGATCTCGAGATCTTAGATGTCTATCAGGGACAGGGTGTGGAGAGGGGGTTTAAAAGTGTCACCTTTAGGATCTACAGTTATAAAAGGGAGGAGCTGGCCAATTTGAAGGAGCAATTCCTTGAAGTAATTAGAAATATAGGGGGAAGGGGGCGATACAGGAGTTTAAGAGAAGAAGAGAAGTAGAATTAGACCAAATACTATCCTGTATATCCCAAAGGGGACAAAATTATATTTCTCCACATACTTTAAGAACAGCCTAACTGTAAGGAGGGTTGTGATGAAGGTGACTACAAACCCAACTATCAGGATATAGATATCTCCAGTGTTGAGATTCTCCAGGTTTTTATACATACTAAAGAGTGTGGCTGTGAGTATTACAGGTATGGCACATAGGAAGGAGAACTCTGTGGCAGCCTTCCTATCTAAGTTAGAGAGTAGACCTCCTATAATAGTGGCGCCTGAGCGGGAGGTACCTGGGATGAGGGAGAACACCTGGGCAACACCTACCATCAAAGACTGTCTATAGGTTATGTCCTCTAGACTCCTTGTGGTACATTTGTCCTCCCTGTAGAACCATTCAACCACTAGAAACACTATACCTCCTAGGATAAAAGTTAGAGCTACCGTGGTAACAGAGAAGAGGGCTGTTATCTCCCTGTAAAAAAGTAACCCTACTATCCCTGTTGGTATAAAAGATACAAGTATCTTCTTCCACAGGTGACCTCTTCTAAGTTTATCCAGGTACTGGTAACATACTGCAAGTATAGCTGATAACTGTACAGCTATCTCAAAGTTTACATGGATACTGTTCTGGGGAATATTCATTAGATGGGACACCACTATCATATGACCTGTGGAGGAGATAGGCAGGAGCTCTGTAACTCCCTCCACAATACTTAGAATTATAGCCTGGGGTATGTCCATGGAAAGTCCACCTTAGATACGGGGTGTCACCTATGGACTATACAAAAGAGGAATTAAAGACATTATGCTGAAGGAGATTGAAATAATACAAAATATTATCAAATCTTGGGATTCAACTCTTTTATAAGGACTCCTTTTGATATTTAGATGCATATTTCCTCTGGCAGGAGCGGTTATACAGAAGACTTTACAACTGGGTTATAAAAAAGAGGATGCATACAGCTAGGTATCTGAAGGTAATGTTTTCAACCACTCTCATATTATTTTACTCCT
>DQVW01000115.1 GCA_015661555.1 Methanothermococcus okinawensis | reverse complement strand
CCCTTTATACCCACCTCCTTAGTCGCCCTAATTATCTCCTCCGGGAAGAAGTACATGTCGTTGAAGGAGGTTACACCAAATCTTAACATCTCTAAACATCCAAGTAGCGCCCCGTAATATACATCCTCTCCTGTTAGTTTCATCTCATTAGGCCATATCTTCTCCCTCAACCAGTCCTCCAGTATCATATCATCTGCTATTCCCCTTAAGAGAGTCATAGGGATGTGGGTGTGGTTATTACTTAGTCCAGGTATTGCACATTTCTTATTCCCATCTATTATCTTTAGATCCCTCCTGTCTAAGTTAAATTTCTCCAGAAGATTTCTTCCTCTATGGATACTTACTCCTCCATCATCCTCTCTCCTGATAAGTATATCTACCTCTCTGTAGACCTCTAAATTAGGATCTAGGGAGTATTCCAGATCTTTAACAAGTATATCCATTCTACCACCATAATAATTGGGATAACATGGATGAAAAAACAAAGGAAGAGTTGTTGATAGATATTGGTCCCTATATTGAGGATATAGAGTTTTTTAAAGAACTGTTAGATAGATGTGAAGATTTAGAGGATTTAAAAAGGAGGTTAAAAGAACTGTTAAAAAAGGAGAGGGATATTACAAGGAAAACTGATATAAAAATTATACTTAGTAAGATAGAATCTACATCTTAAGTTACTTTCCTACAACCTTAACGTAGAACTTCCTGGTTCTAGGACCATCAAATTCACAGAAGAATATCCCCTGCCAGGTTCCAAGGAGTAACCTCCTCCTGGATACTAGAAGGTTTAGGGAGACTCCCAGGAGGGAACTCTTGATATGTGCATCTGCATTACCCTCTACATGGGTGTAGTCACCCTCTCTAGGTATCATCTTTCTTAAAAACCTCAAGATATCCTCTCTAACTGAGGGATCTGCATTCTCATTTATAGTCAGGGCTGCAGTGGTATGGGGCGTATACACTACTACAACTCCCTCCTCTATTCCAGATTCCCTTACAGCCTGTTGTACATGCCATGTAATATCTATAAACTCTTCCCTCTTACTACTCCTTATAATGTACTCCTTTAACATGTTATCACTGTTAGATATCTCTCCCCCTACTTAACTCTACTATACCGTTAGTTATAGAGACTGCAACTGGGGTGCCTCCCTTAGGCCCCTCAGTGGTTATTGAGGGGATGTCCATACTGTATAACAAGTCCTTGGATTCACTGGCCTTAACAAATCCCACAGGAACCCCTATTACAAGTCTCGGCTTAATCCCCTCCTCCTCTATGAGCCTTACAACCTCCAAGAGTGCCGTAGGTGCATTACCAACTACAACAATACCTCCATGGATATAGGGTTTTGCAACCCTCATGGCGGCGGCAGCCCTTGTAATCCCCTCCTCCCTGGCAATCTCATAGACCCTCTCCTCTTCGATAAAGGAAAGTGTATTTCCATACCTTATCCCCACCTTCACCATCTCCACATCTACCACTATAGGGCACCCCTCCCTTATACCCTCTATCCCCCTCTCTATGGGGTGGTTTTTAAACCTTAGGAGCTTTGCATACTCCACATCTGCAGTGGCGTGGACCACCCGCTCGATTATCCTCATCTCCCACTCTGAATACCTCTCTACTTCCTCCCCCAGTACCTCCCTTATCTTCCTTCTAACTATATCCCTAGATCTTTTTGCCACATCTAATCCATCCCTACTGATGGCACCCATGAACATCTATCCACCTTACTCCACTAACTTTAAAACCCTTCTTATACCGTCAGACTTTGTATATGCAACCTCTATCAGCTGGGGAAGTACGCTCTTAAGTTCAAAGTCTATAATCCCTATTAATTCCCTCTCTGTATCCAACTTAAAAAAGGTCTCATCCTTTAAGATTACAACACCCTCCACATGGTATCTGCCAAAGTAGGCCTCGAAGTAGTCCCCCTCCTCTATATCCTCCAGATATTTGTAGAGTTCATCCTCACTGTTAACTACTATCTCTATATCTTTTTTCATACTATCACCAAAAGAGATGTGGTAATAAATCTTACCTCGCTTAATCTCTTAATAATTTTCTGATTTAAAAAAGAATTTAATATTATAAGGATTTTTAATATCTCCAATAATTTTATTTAACCTCCACGTAGATATCCCTGTTCTTCTCCATGGCCTCTAGAAGTTTCCTGCCTATTTCACTGTTCTTGTTTATCCTAACTACCCCACCAGATCCCACTGTGGCATGACAGAGAAACTCTCCATCCACGTAGATCTTGATGTTACTCCCCACTAACTCCTCACCAACATCCACTATAACGTACTTATCAGTTTCCATCAACCTCGTAGTCTCGTAATCACTTACGTACTCGTAGGTTAAATACTCCTTCTCCTTTTTATCCTCCTTCTTCTCAACGTTTATCTTAAGTCCCAGGTTATCCTCCAACTTGGCAATCTCCCTTCCACCCTTCCCTATAACCACAGGTAGGTACTTCTCAGGTACTATGAGATCTATGGTATGGTCATCTTTTACACTAACCTCCATGCTCCTCTTAACCTTTCTAGGTAGATACTCCCCTAAAACCTTCTTTATCTCATCCTCGGCATACTTGTACACTGGAGGTTTGTCCTCCACCTCCTCAATTGGCATAACTATAACTTCCTCTCCATAGGTGTATATCTCGTACTCGGTCTTTCCAGTTTCAAAATCCTTTACCTCTATAACAGGCCTGGCCAGGTCAGCCTCCTTCATCCCATAGGGCACCTTGACGGTAAACTTAATCTCATAGACCTTCTTGATCTTTCCGTCCTCCAGGAATATAACAGTATCCACTATCTGGGGTATTATACCTAGATCTACCCTACCTATGAGACGTTGGATGGCATCTATAGGTTTTGAGGCGTGGACAACCCCTACCATTCCCACTCCAGCCATCCTCATATCTGCAAATATCTCAAAGTCCTTGGTCTTCCTAACCTCGTCGTATATGGTATAGTCCGGCCTTACAAGGAGTAGGACATCGCAGGTATTCTCCATACTTCCCTCTAGAGGGGCGTACTGGGTAACCCTCTCGTCTACCTGAAGATCCCTAGGATTCTCCATGGTCTTTACTATCATGTTGTTATCACAGTAGAACTTGGCCAGTGCAGAGACAAAGGTGGACTTCCCGCTACCTGGGCTTCCAGAGACGAATATCCCCCTGGACTTATCCTTCAACCTCTCCCAGAGTTTATCTGATAGCTTGTAGTCCTCGAGGGATACCTTGGCAATAGGTCTTACAGCTGTAATCTCCAGGGCATCTGAGAAGGGAGGTCTCGCTATGGATATCCTTATATTGCCTATCTGTATTACCGTGGCACCCCTCTTCTGTATCTCAATTAACCCGTTGTTCTGCTCTGTGTACTTCAGTATGTTGTCTATGAGGCGCTCCATATCTTCCTTGGTCAGTTTCTGATCAGATACTGGTACTAACTTTACATCTCCCGGCCTCCCCCTCTTTGCATAGGGTAGACAGTTCTCCTTGAGGTGTATAGACATGGTATTTTCATCGAAGTACTTAAGTATCTCCAACTCTACCTTCTCCTCCTCGATCTCCAGGAAGTAGGCCTCTATACCCTGGGCCTTTGCAAGACTGTACTGAATCCTGTCACTTGTAAGTAGTACAGAGTTTGTCTCCTTTGCAACCTTTCTTATCATGGCGTCTATCTCTCCAGTCTTGGCAAGTTGTATTGCATCTATGGAGGGTCTCTCACCGTAGTACTCTATCTCTATGTTGTGATCCTTGGATATCTCTACAAGTCTAGTAAGTTCCTCTATACCTAGGAACCCTATCTCTCGACCTTTGTTTGCCTGGGCCTCCAGCTCCGCCACTACAGCCTCAGGGATGATGATCTTACAGTCCTTTATAGCTCCGCTCTTTATAAGCTCAGATACCCTTCCATCTATTATTACACAGGTATCAACGGTGATGTTTTTCCCCTGTAAATTTATCTTCTCCTTTTCCACAGTTTTTTCCATACTCCTATCACCTGGAAATATAAATTTCAAGAAAATAGTTTTTAAATTATTTTTAAATCTTTTTTATAAAAAAGTTAGTAGTTAAAAAAGTATCCCGGGAACATTTAAAAAAGTATTAGGTTATTTACATTGCCTCTTCCTCTGGGTAGGCAGGTAACTTGTGCTCCGCTATATCAAGACCTATCTCTTCCTCCTCTTCAGATACCCTGATACCTCCTACTATAACATCAACTATCTTTGCAAGTAGGAATCCTAGAACTGTACCGTATACTATACAGAGTATGGAGGCCAGTATCTGGTTGAGGATGTTAACATCCCCTGTACCTCCAAGAGCTGTCATTCCAAAGATACCTGCCAGTATTGTACCTATAACCCCTGCAGTTCCATGAACTGGTACCACACCACATACATCATCTAACTTGAAGTTCTCCAGGAGCCTGTATACCAGAGGTACCTGGGCACCTGCAATAAGGCCTATAATCAAAGCTCCAAGGGGACTTACTATATCTGTCCCTGCACAGATTGCCACTAGACCTGCAATTAAACCGTTAGCTGTAAAGAGTACATCCTTCCTGGAGACTAGGAGGGCACCGATACCTCCTCCAGCCATAGCCATGGTGGTGGTAGCACATACCAATCCACTTATATCCTTCAAGGCTAGGGCACTACCTACGTTGAATCCATACCATCCTATAGCCAGGGCAAAGGCTCCAAAGACTGCCATAGGTATGTTGTGTCCCAGGATAGGTACAGGTTTTCCATCCTTAAATCTACCCTTTCTAGGTCCCAGAGCTGCAATAGCCCCCAAGGCCAGGAATCCTCCTAAGCCGTGGACTATTAAACTCCCGGCGTAGTCGTGCCAGGGTATTATACCTGTACCCCATGGACTTAGATATACGAAGAGAGGGTAGACAAATGCAGTAATCAATATGGAGAGTAGTACATAGGCACTGAACCTTATCCTCTCGGCAACTCCCCCTGAGACTATGGTAGCTGCCGTTGCTGCAAATACTAGACCAAAGAACCACTGTGCCAACTCAAGACCGTTATTCTCTAAAAATGGGGTTGCACTGAATATCTTACTCCACCAGGCCATGAAGTCCCCTGGATTTAGGGAGGTGCAGAGTATATAGCCTATAAATAGCCATGAGACACATCCCACCAACCAGTCTACCATGTTTTTCATCATAACGTTATTTACATTTTTACTTCTAACCTGTCCTCCCTCGAGCATTGCAAATCCTAACTGCATCAAGAATACTAAAACTCCCATAACCACCAGGAAGAATACATCTCCAGCAGTTATCAACTGGGTAAGTGCCTCTGTGATATTCATCTCCGCCATGAAATCACCTCATCTGTCCTGTATTACAGTGCCTCCTCATCTCTCTCTCCAGTTCTAACCCTTACCACAGACTCTACAGGTATTACGAATATCTTTCCATCTCCATGCTTACCAGTTCTAGCATTTTCACAGATAACCTTAATAACATCTTCAACATCGGCATCCTTGACAACAATTTCAAGTTTTACCTTAGGTAGAAGGTCCACTGTATACTCCCTTCCCCTGTACCTCTCTGTAATACCACCCTGTAATCCCCTACCTTTAACATCGATGACTGTCAAACCGATATATCCCTTCTCTGCCAGGGCGTCTTTGACGATCTCCAATTTCTCAGGTCTTATTATGGCTTCTATCTTCTTTACCATGATACCACCTAAGGAGGAATAGGAATTCCTATTCCTAATTCTTATAGGACAGTATATAAAATTTTTTATTATTAGTACATTCAAATAAAAGAATATTGGGAGATAAAAAAAGAGATAAGGTTATTTTATCCTGACCCTGTTAACTTTTTTGGACTGCCAGGAGTACCTCCTTATCCTCTTACTGGCTCCAAAACCACAGGCTGCACAGACCTTCTTCCTAACATGGTAGGCCCTTCTACCACATCTCCTACATCTTATGTGCATGGAACCCTTGTTACGCTTACCCATTGAGGGTGTACCCTTACTCATACCACTTCACCCTAGGTTTTATCTAGAGGGATACAAACTGGATGTTGTCCCCTCTAATTACGATCATCTGGTATTCCTTATCTTCCCTGTCAAATCTGGCATTTTCAAGGGCTATGTTTATATGTAGATCGTAGGCCTTCAAAATACCCTTCACTACACTGCCGTCTTTTAAATAAACAGTTACATTTGTATTTATAGCCTTACCGAGAATATCCAAAGGTCTTTGGGAGTTTATCATTTTCTCACCTTAACGTCCACCTTTAGCTTTAAGTTCATGATAGATATTTGTCCATTTAAGTTTTCTAGGATCTCTACCAAGTTTGTAGTTTTTCTCACATTTGGAGGAGCAGAAGAGTAGTATGGAACCATCTTTTTTTACATACATCTTTCCAGTTCCAGGCTCTATCTTTCCTCCACAGAAACTACACCTTTTCCACTCCATAAAGATTCACCTATCTCCTTTTACCTAGTGGTTTGGCCTCCCTCTCAGTTTCCCTGAGCATTATTATATCCCCAACCTTTATAGGCCCCTTAACGTTCCTCGTTAGAATACGCCCCTTGTCTCTACCTCCCAGTATCTTGCACCTCACCTGGATTATCTCCCCGGTAACCCCCGTCCTCCCAATTATCTGGATTACCTCCGCCGCTGTAGCGTCCTTGTATATCATTTCATCCTCGGACATACTCCCACCTTAAAAAAGGTAATTACTCCTTCTTCAGGGCCTCTATCTTCTCTATCAACTCCTTCAACTCCTCTGGGTTATCCTCCTCAATAATGGCAACTGAGGAGGCTGCTACCTCTATACCTGCAGCTCTACCTAGATCCACCTTTGAGGATACGTAGGTGTAGGGGATATTTTTCTCCTCACAGAGGTATGGAATATGTGCAACTATCTCCTCTGGCTGGACATCCTTGGCTAGAACTACCAACTTAGCTATACCTCTTTCAACTGCCTTTGTAACTTCATTTGCCCCCTTTCTGATCTTCTTCGCCTTAGATACTATCTCTAGGGTCTTCTCCTCTATCTCTGGTGGTACATCGAATTTTACATATACAGCCATTTATATCCCCCCATATACTTTAAAAAATTTTAAAAGGTTTTTCATCCCATATGCCCACTCGTATCATCATGGTTAAAAAAGAGTGGTTACTACTCTTTCTTTCGAGGTGATATTTATAGATTGTGGTTAAAAGGGTGAGGATACTCTTAGTTGAAAAATACCTTCAGCTTTCTTAATACTTTCTAAAAAAATTAATAGTCCTTTAGAAATAGTGTAATAAAAAGGCATAAATATTAATGACAAAATATTTAAGTATTGTAAAACTGCCACCTTATGGGGTGATCCTTTTGGTAAAGGTAGTAAAGAACGTAGTATGTCCCTTCTGTGGCTGCCTCTGTGACGATCTTGAAATCTTGGTAGAGGACGGCCACATAGTAGGGACAAAAAATGCCTGTAGAATAGGTCATGCAAAGTTCATGCACTTTGAGGGTTCTGTAAGGTATACAGAGCCCCTAATAAGAGAGGATAAGAAGGAAGACTTTAAAAAGACCGACTACGACAGGGCAATTGAAGAGGCTGCAAGATTACTGGTAGAGTCAAAACTTCCAGTGCTCTACGGTTTCTCCTCCATAAGTTGTGAGGCACAACGTGAGGCTATAATGATAGGGGAGAGGATTGGGGCTGTAGTGGACAACACGGCAACTATTTGACATGGACCTTCCCTACTGGCAGTGCAGGATGTAGGATACCCAGTTTGTACCCTTGGAGAGGCTAAAAATAGATCTGATCTAGTAATATTCTGGGGTTGCAACCCAATGCACGCCCACCCAAGACACATGGGTAGGTACTCAGTATTTGCAAGGGGGTTCTTCAGGGAGAGAGGTAGAAAAGATAGAACTGTGGTAGTAGTGGATCCAAGGAAGACAGATACTGCAAAGTTGGCAGATCTTCACCTACAGGTAGAACCTAACAAGGACTACGAACTAATAAGTGCTATGAGGGCTGTACTTAAAGGACATGAGTTAAATGTGGACAGGGTTGCAGGGATTCCAGTGGACACAATCTACGCAGTGGTGGAGGCCTGTAAGAAGGCCCAGTTTGGGCAGCTGTACTTTGGAATGGGAGTGACAATGAGCAAGGGTAAACATAGAATAATAGACAATGCAATCTGTCTCATCCAGGAGTTAAATGCCTACACCAAATTTGGACTGATGCCAATGAGGGGCCACTACAACGTAAATGGATTCAACCAGGTTATGTCCTGGTTAACAGGTTATCCCTACGCCGTGGATTTCAGTAGAGGTTATCCAAGGTACAACCCAGGGGAGACAAGTACAATCGACCTCCTACTAAGGGGAGAAGTGGACGTGATGATGAACATTGCATCAGATCCAGGGGCACACTTCCCACAGAAGGCCGTGGAACATATAGCTAGAATACCTCTAATATCCATAGAACCACACCAGACACCTACAACTGAACTATCCAACATAGTAATACCAACTGCCTTTACAGGGGTAGAGGTTGGAGGAGTGGCATATAGAATGGATGGTGTTCCACTGGAACTTAAAAAGGTTGTAGAACCTCCAGAAGGAGTCCTTACAGATGAAGAAGTCTTTAAAATCATGGGTAAAAAAATAGAAGAGATGTTATAAAAATTTGGGTATCCTACATCCTGCGGAGAATATTTAAAGGATTTGAAGGGGAACCCTTTTGGGACCCTTCAAATCATCAAAAAAATAACTCTTTTTTTATTAGTTTCCTAGGGCTCTATCTATAATAATATCCACCAACCTGTCATCGGGCCCTATAGGTTCTCTGTATATTATCTCAACATCCTCTGGGATCTCCAGTGGTTCCTCCCTGTGATGGTGATGATGGTGTTCGTGATGGTGGTGGGATTCCTCCTCCTCTTCTCCGTTGTATATACCTAGGATCTTAGGGATATCTCTCTTTGTATGGTTTCCATGGGCCAGGAACACAGGTACAACAATTATTCTCTTAGCACCTTTTTCTATTGCCCTTTTAACCGCCTGGGTGATAGTAGGTTCGTTGAACTCCATCATCCCTATCTCTACAATGGGGTATATGTTTCTCTCCCTTATTTTCTCTGCAATTTTACTCACTACCTCCTTGGAATAGGGCAATCTGCTACCGTGACCTACTAAGATTAGGGCCTCCATAATCCTACCTCGTCATACTTTTTTGAACAGTATTCATACTAACCTGAGACTATATATGCCTTTCTATCTCTACCACAATCTATAAATAGAGTATTTCTCTAATAGAAAACCCTAAATATTAAGGTTAAAGGGTGTAAAACATGGAGGAGAGGATATATACCATACCACTGAGGGACGTTACTAACAGATCCAGGGCGACAAAGAGGGCTCCAAGGGCAATAAAGAAAATTAGAGAGTTTTTAAAGAGACATACCAAGTGTGAGGTAATCAAGTTGGACAAGTCTATAAACGAGAAGATATGGGAGAGGGGTATATCCAAGATCCCTCCAAGGATAAGGGTTAAGGTTATTAAAGAGGAGGAAAACGTAGCCAAGGCCATACTGGTAGAGTAAGATTTCTGGGATTGTTATGAGAGTGATAAAAGAGTATTTTTCGGGGATACCAACCTTGGGGGTACTCTCCCTTGCCACTGAACTCTTTGGACTCTTTCCCCACTTCCTCGAGGAGAGATCTCTAGAGAGGTACTCTAACATACTCCAGGTTCCTGTCAAGGCCCTGAATATTGGAAACAGCTCCCTGATAGGTTCCCTCTCAGTGGCAAATTCCTACGGTATAGTACTCCCACCCCTGGCCACTGGGGAGGAGATAGAGATACTGAGGGAATTTTTAAGGGAGAACAACATAGATGTTGTAATTGAGAAGGTAGAGGCAAAAAATACCGCTTTTGGTAACCTTATAGCTACCAACGACAGGGGATGTGTAATATCCAGCGAGTTAAAGGAGTACAGGAAAAAGATAGAGGACATACTTAATGTAGAGGTAGTGACCAGAGACGTTGCAGGGTTAAGTACTGTAGGCTCCAATCTAGTTGTTACAAATAAAGGGGGTCTAGTCCACCCCAACGCCTCAGAGGAGGAGATTGAGGAGTTAAAGGGTATATTCAAGTTAGATATACTTGAGAGAGGTACTGCCAACAAGGGTAACCCCTCAGTAGGTGCCTGTATAGTTGCAAACTCCAAGGGTGCCATAGTAGGGGGAGATACTACAGGACCTGAGATGCTAAAGATAGAGGAGGCCCTGGACCTGATAGAGTAAAGAGGTGATGGAGATGATAAAGATATACAGGATAACTGGTAGGATAGAAGGTAAGGAGGAACCTATGTTCTTTAGAAAGGAGTACAGGGCTCTAAAGAAGGAGGACGCCATCGAGTACCTTTACTCCGAGATGGGAAGTAAACACCATGTAAAGAGAACCCTTATTAAGATTGAGAAAATTGAGGAAATCTCCGAGGATGAGGTTACAGATCCAGTAATCCAGACTCTATTGAAGATGCACTAACTTTTTTTATTTTTTTGGTGAGAACTCATGCACTTTGTCAGTGTTGTAGATGTTGAGAAGGATCTTTTAGAGGCTAATAAGAAGATTGCTGAGAAGAACAGGGCACTTCTAGATAGGTATAACGTTGTTGCCTTTGACTTCATGGGTGCCATAGGTAGTGGAAAAACACTTCTTATCGAGAGATTAATTGAAAGGCTAAAAGAGAGATACAGAATAGGGTGTATTGCAGGGGATGTTATAGCTAAATATGACGCGGAGAGGTTTAGGAGACATGGGGTAGAGGTTGTTCCACTGAATACTGGGAAGGAGTGCCATCTAGATGCCCACCTGATAAGTCATGCCCTGGAGGATCTTAACTTGGAGGACCTAGATATACTCTTTATTGAAAATGTGGGGAATTTAATTTGTCCAACAGATTTTGACCTAGGCGCCCACAAGAGGGTGGTTGTAGTAAGTGTTACAGAGGGGGAGGACACCGTTAGGAAACACCCCATGATATTTAAGACTGCAGACCTCACTGTTATAAATAAGATAGATATTGCAGAGGCTGTAGGAGTAGATCCCCTTAAGATGAAGAGGGACGCCGAGAGTATAAACCCCAAGATGGAGGTAGTACTTACATCCCTTAAGACCAACGAGGGATTAGATAAGGTAGTCGACTTTATAGTTAGGTCCAAGGAGGGTTTTAAGGGATAGTTATGATAGAGGTTGAAAATGCCCTGAAGGATTCTATATCAAAAAAGGTCAAGGAGATATGTGGGGAGGATGTTGGAGATATACAGTTGGAGGAGCCACCTTCAATGGAGTTGGGGGATTACTCCACAAATATATCCTTCAGGTTAGCCAGAGTACTTAAAAAACCTCCCAAGGTCATTGCAGAGGAGTTGTGTAGAAAATTGAAGGAGGAGAATATCCCCTATATTAGGGATGTAAAAGCAGTTAAGGGCTATATAAACTTCTTTTTAGACTACAACTCCTACGCCAGGGGGGGTATATCCAGGATACTTGAAGAGGGAGAGAACTTTGGCAGAGGTAGAGATAGGGGTAAGAAGGTGATTTTAGAACATACCTCTGCAAATCCCAACGGTCCACTTCACATAGGTCACGGTAGAAACGCCATAATAGGGGACAGTTTAAAGAGGATACTGGAATTCATAGGTTATGATGTGGAGACCCACTACTATGTAAACGACATGGGGAGACAGGAGGCAGTTGTTGTCTTTGGGCTAGAGAGATTTGAGATAGAGAAGGATAAGAAACCAGATCATGCCATAGGAGAGATCTATATAAAGGCCAATAAACTTCTAGAGGAGGATCCCCAATTGGAGGAGGAGATAGGAAGGATAATGAGGGAGTATGAAAGATCCCTGGAAAATGGGGAGGACAGCCCTATAGTGGAGAGATTTCAATGGGCTGTTAATTACGCCCTGGAAGGTATTAGGGAGACCCTAAGTAACCTCAATATTAAACATGATACCTTTGTATGGGAGAGTGAGTACGTAAGGAAGGGCATGGTAAGGGAGGTTATAAAGAGACTTATGGAGACTGGTAAGGTTGTAGAGGAGGATGGTGTGTATAAACTTGACCTCTCAGATTTTGGAATAGAGAAGAAACTTGTCCTAACTAGGGCAGATGGTACCACCCTCTACTCCACAAGGGATATAGCCTATCACCTGGACAAGATGTCGAGATGCGATATAGGCATAGATATCTTAGGTGCAGATCATAAACTTACTGCCCAGATGGTAGAGGCCTCCTTAAAACTGTTAAAGAGTAAGACCCCAAAGGTAATATTCTACGAGTTTATATCCCTGCCAGAGGGATCCATGAGTACAAGGAGGGGGAGATTTGTAACTTTAGATGAAGTCCTGGAGGAAGCTGAGAGGAGGGCTATCCAGGAGGTTAAAAAAAGAGGTGTTGCCGATGAGGAGGAGATAAAAGAGATAGCCCGAAAAATCGCCTTAGGTGCAGTTAGATACAACATAGTGAGGATATCTCCAGAGAAACCTATAGTGTTTAAGTGGGAGGAGGCCCTGGACTTTGAAAAGGTGGGATGTCCCGTTATACAGTACGCCCATGCAAGGTGCTGTAGAATACTGGAGCATGCCAGGGAGATGAGGATAGAGGATGGGGAACTTTTTAACTACCATATGATGGATCAGGAGAAGATACTTATAAAAACCCTTCTAAAGTTTCCAAGGATCCTGGAGATAGCTGGGGAGTCCCTGAAGCCCCATATTCTAGCAAATTACATGTTAGATGTAGCACATAAGTTCAACAGCTTCTATGGAAACTGTCCAATACTCAGGGAGAAAAATAAGAGTATAATACTCTCCAGGTTGAAGATTGTGGAATCCACAAAAATAGTTATAGAAAATGGTCTTAAATTGTTGGGGATAGAGTGCCCAGGGAAGATGTAAAGTTACTTCTTAAGTTTACATCTTCTCCAGTGTCTCATCTTTGGATGGGTTTTAACTCTACCCTTGGTTTTTAACATTACAAAGAGTGGAACTCTCCTGTTCTGTTTCAAGGCCTTGGCAAGTCTCAACTTTTTTCCAAGTGGTCTTGTAGATCCCATATTATCCCTCACCTTCTTTTACCCCTATTACCCTAGATTGTATATGTTTAGGGAAGTAATCCCTGGGATCTTTACCCCTGGCCTTTATAAGGGCCCTTATCTCACTTTCATAGTCTGACTTCATTATGGTGTCACTCTCCCCCTGGGAGATTATAAAGTATCTATCTACCAGGTATTTAATAGTTTTATGTCCAAAACCCATAAGGGGAGTTATATACTCCATGTTTTTTCTCATCTCTAAGCTCTGTATCTCTGAGTGGGATAACTTAGGTACCCTGTCATCCCTTCTAACACCATCTGCTATAACCTTGTACCTATCTGCCAGTATCTCTATAACACTCTTGTGGAGGTACTGAATACCTCCAGCTGGGTAACCATCCCTGAGGATGATATCCACAGCCCTCTCAATAATCTCCCTATCCAGGAACTCCACCCTGTGGGGCAAATTTAATATACCTGCAGTCTCCTGGGCGTACTTATAGGAGTCTAAAACCCCAAAGTTTACAGTGACAAGTTCAACGTCGTAACCTAACTTCTTCAAAAGTACTGCAGATAGGGAGCTGTCCTTTCCTCCACTGAAGAGGACGTATGCCTTCATAGGAGATATACCCTTTTACTTTCTAATGAACTTTATCTCTCCCTTCCTGGACTTGCTCATCTCGTGGAGTTTCTCCAGTAGGGACTTAAACTCCTCGTCTGAGAGAGGTACCTTGATCCTACCCATCTGTGCCAACTGGATAAGTTGAAGTTCCACCTGAGCTGCAAATTCAGGTTTTGCCAATCTTAACCTGGCTAACCTGGCCCTTGCAGGCTCTGTAAGTATCTGCCTTAGTATCCTTCTCTTCTGTAGTTCAAACTCCTGCTGAAGTTGAAGGGCCTGCTGCTCCTCTGTAGCCATGGTACTGGCAGCCATTCTCTTCTGTAACTCCATAAGTTTTTTTCTCTTAATCTCATCAATATCCATAATATCCCCTTTTTAATATTTGGAGAGGGCTGGATTCTCCTCTACAATTTCGTCCTTAACCTCTTTTGCCGTATTATCCAGGAGGGACTGTCCCTTAGGGGTAACAACCCTACCCTCTCTAGTGGTAGTTATAAGATCCAACTTCTCCAGTGCCTGGAGTGCCTTCCTTACAATATTTCCACTACCTTTTAAAAACCTTTCAGGTTTATGACCCCTGTTCTTTCTACCTCCGTAGGCAGTTCTCAACCTCTCCACACCTACAGGACCGTCAACGTATACCTTCCTGAGGATGGAGGCACATCTTACATACCACCAGTTGTCATCGTGAGGCCTCCTCTCCTTGTGGGCCCCTGTTTTGACAAAGTCTACCCACTGGGGTTTCTCTATATCCATCTCCTTTAACTTTTTTGCCACCTTCTCAATTAGTTTTGATGGAGGTACATCGTAGACCGTTGTCATACTTTACACCCCTTAAAAAATCTATCTTTTAATCTATAAAAGATTACTGTGGAAAAAGAGACAGATCTCTATATTGTAGGACTAGTGGTATATATTCTTTACTAGGCTCCTCTAAATTTCTTTGCAAACATTAACTTTTCAAACTCCTTCACATACTTACTCTGCTTTGTCTTCTTGGTGGTGTACTTCTTCCAACCCTCTCTAGGTCTAAAGAGGGTTATCACATTCCCCACTAGACTTACAACCTCTGCATCAGCCTCCAGGGCCAGTCTCCTCGCTATGTTTTCCCTGGTATCCTTCTCCAGTGCAGCCCTCCTGATCTTCACCTTAATAAGTCCCTTGTCCTTTATCTGTCTCTTTACCTCGTGGATAACCTTGTCAACCCCCTCCTTCCCAACCCAGACTACGGGAGAGAGGGAGTGGGATTTAGTTCTAAGTATCTTTTTAGCCTTTGACGTTAGCCTCTTAGGCGGCTGTAAATTCTCCTCCATAAATATCCCTATATAAAGTTATATATCAAAATTCTTATAGTATTGTGTACCCTTTAAATATATAAAAGTATCAGGGGAGGATGCCATGGTAAAGGTCTTTGTTAACAACAGAGAGAAGGAGGGAAAGATCCTCAGAGATGTAATTGAAGGAGAGCCCTACATAGAGGGGAGTAATATAGTAATAGTAAAGGGGGTGAAGAAGGAGGTGAAGAGGTCCAGGAAGTACAAGATCACCACCACCAAGGGGATGATGATAGTAGCTATAACCGAGGACTCCAAAGTTGTAGACTTCTGGGATAGGAACTATAAGAAATTTATCAACAAGAATGTTAGGTGGAGAGGTATAGCTGACGTTGCCTTTGGCCCTATAACAATAGATCTGGAGATGAGTAACAAACCCCAGAGGGTTAAGAAGTGGGATGTTATTCTTAGTATATCAGGCTTTGACAGGAATGAGGGACATCTAGTATTTATTAAAAGGGATACTACCGAGATCTACGGTATTGAAAATCCAAAGATAGGAATACTCATAGGTGGTAAGAGAGTACTCTCCAGGCTAACTCCCGAGGATAAGATACTCTCCATAGAACCTCTAAGGGAGTCAAGGGAGATAGTGGACTATCTAACAACCAGGGATCTTGATGTGGAACTTGAGGAGGGTTGGAAGATATGGACCTACTGTGAGGGGAAGTTGGAGGGACCTCCCCAGGCTGTTGAACATGTCCTTGCACTTGTAGAGGGAGGGTATCTGGAGATAGGACAGCACACAAACACCTTCGTTGCAGACTGTAGGTTAAAAGGCCTTGAAATCGAGGGGGAGAACATCGAGGAGAGGTTTAGGGGTGCTATCACAGTGAGGAACACCGGGGATGGTGTGGGCAAGGTGTACATCTACAGGGAGGGGAGAACATCTACACCCTCACATACTGTAGTAGGTAGAATAACAGGAGGTATGGAGCTGGTGGATTTTTCAGATGAGGGTGTTATAACTGTTAACCTTAAACCTGAGAGGTTAAACGTCCTTGGAATGACCCAGGCTGAGGCCTCCCAGGTGTTTAGTAGATACGGTATAGAGCATAGGAGGGAGGGAGATAAGGAGGATGATGCCATAGTAGTGGAGCAGATACCTGAGTATACTCTAGAGGTGTTAGAATCTAAGGAGGTTACAACTAAGGGGTTGTCTCCAGATAAGATACTCTTTATAGAGATATTTGATGACAAGGCTCCAAGGACTGCCTGGTACTTTAGAAAGACAACTGGACTAACTATAAGAAGGATAGGGAAGTTGAAGGTGTACTTCAAGGTAGGGGATATGGTGATCTTTGAGAGGAATGAGAGGTACGCCCGTGGACTGCTCCCCGAGAATACCCCATCAGATAGGGTGGAGGGAGGCTACATAGGGGTAACAAACATGGTGAGGAAGTTAAAGGGATATATAGGGGTAAGGTTCAGCCCCAATGAGAAGTACGGTCCTACAGGGGAAACCTTCGAGGCCACCAACATAGTAGGGAGGGTTGTTAAGAACCTGGAGGTACTTAAGAGGGCTAAGGTAGGGGATGAGGTCTACATCTTTGAGGTGAGATCCTAAAGGTGGGAGGTATGAAGTGGAAGGAGGGATGCCCCTACAACCCCAGGTTAAATGTAGATGTAGAGGAGCTGTATATCTACGACACCACCTTGAGGGATGGGGAACAGACCCCAGGTGTCTGTTTCACCAAGGAGGAGAAATTGGAGATTGCTAGAAAGTTAGATGAGTTGGGGATTAAACAGATAGAGGCAGGATTCCCTGCAGTCTCTGAGAGGGAGATGGAGAGTGTAAAGGCCATAGCAAATGCTGGCCTCAATGCCGATATCTTGGCACTCTCAAGGGCTCTAAGGGAGGATATTGACAGGGCCCTCTACTGTGACGTGGATGGTGTTATAATCTTTATAGCCACATCTCCACTACATCTAAAGTATAAACTTCGTAAGACCTTGGAGGAAGTAGAAGAGATGGGGATGGATGCCATAGAGTACGCCAAGGATCACGGCCTCTTTGTGGCCTTCTCTGCAGAGGACGCTACAAGGACCCCTCTAGAGGATCTTTTAAGGATCCATAGAAATGCCGAGGAACATGGTGCAGACAGGGTTCATATTGCAGATACTGCAGGGGTGGGTACCCCCCAGTCCATATACTACATATGTTCAGAGTTGAGAAAACATTTAAAGAGGGCTCATATTGGGGTGCACTGTCATAACGACTTTGGTTTTGCAGTGATAAACTCTCTCTACGGGGTTATGGGAGGGGCTAGAGCCATCTCCACTACGGTAAACGGTATTGGGGAGAGGGCTGGAAATGCAGCCCTGGAAGAGGTTGTCATGGCCCTCATGGTACTCTACGATGTAGATCTAGGGCTAAATATCTCCCTCTTGAAGGAACTCTCAGAACTTGTTGAGAAGTACTCCAAGATACCTGTACCAGTTAATAAACCTATAGTGGGAGATAGGGTGTTTCATCATGAGAGTGGTATCCACGTAGATGGAGTACTGGCAAATCCCTTTACCTATGAACCCTTCCTCCCTGAAAAAATAGGCCATAGAAGGGAGATAGTCTTTGGAAAACACTCTGGAAGCAGGGGGGTACGTGCCAAGTTGAAGGAGATGGGCATAGAGGTATCAGATGATATCCTTTTGGAGATCGTTAAAAGGATTAAAGAGGCCAGGGAGGATGGCATTGAGATAGAGGATAAGGTGTTCAGGGATATTGTTGAAGAAGTATTAAAGAGTAGAGGGTGCTCAAAATGAGAAGGTTTTTAATTTTTTTTATTATATTTGGGATGATGGTAAGCTTATCCATGTGTATTGAAAGTACCTGGAAAAATTCTGAAACTGAAGTTGGGAGTAAAGAATCCTCTGAAGATACCAACGAGGTAAATCTAGTGATAAAGGGACAACCTGTTACACTTGTTTTAAGGACAACTGTAAGGGAGGCCCTCTCTACAAAGTTGATAAACACCAACGACAGTGATATTGTAAAAAATTATTTGAATCATAAGATCATCTACCTGGAGTACAACAGATCCCTGCCTCTAGAGGAGGGGAAGGTAACTGTCATAGATCTCTCTATGAAGTTGGGCTTTTTAAAACCACTCTATGGACATCTCATTGTAGATGATAGTGTATTTAAAAACGAGAGTGAAAGGGAGAAGGTCAAAGCTAGTAACATTACCCTGATAGTAAAAGTAGTTAGAGGTAACAGAAGTGCAACAATAGAAAAAATAGGTAGTAGAACCTACGTGATAGAGGGGAATTCCCTGAAGGAGTTGGATAAGGCAGAATCCAGATTTGTCCTGGCCATATACAGGGGTATTGCAGAAAATAGTTAATTTTTTTAGGATTCAGATCGGGTAAGTATCATCACCCTTCAGATAACCCTCTTTTCATCATCATCCTAAAAGGGGAAAAAATGGAAGATCCTAAGAAGAGACTTAGAGAGATTAGGAAGGAGATAGATAAGATAGACGAGGAACTTGTATACCTTATAGCTAAGAGGATTGAGTATGGGAAGGAGATAGCCCATTTGAAGAGGGTGTTGGGCTACCCTGTAGAGGATGAGAAGAGGGAGATGGAAATTAGAGAGAAGATATTTAATCTGTGTAAAAAGTACAACTTGGATTTCCAGGTTGTTTGGAGTATAATAAAAATACTGATAGAGTATAGCAAAAGGGTTCAAAGGGAGGAGTTAAAAAAATAAAAGGGGGTTTAGTAGTTCTGGATGAGGTAGAGTGCAGCCTCTCTTGTCTTGTGTCTGTCTCCTCCTGCTACTACCAGTATTCTGCCGTCTACTACCTGTAGTGTTGCTGGACTGTCGTTGTTGATGTTTACCTTACCCTGCTTCTGTAGTTCTTCAGTGAGTTTGTTTGCAACTGGACCTCCTACAAGTATCAGGTACTTGTCAGTGTCTAGGGATGCCTCAGTGTCTAGTTTTGCTATTGGTGTTTCTATTGGTACCACTTCTTGGGCAGTTGCCTTAATATCCTTTAACTCTATTTCTGCGTTTAATATTTCGATTTTCTGACCGATGTCTAAGGTTACGTCTTTGGATATCTCCATCTTGTATTTAGCGTATAGTTTGTCTTCTTCATCGTCGTCAGTGAATTCTACCATAGCGTAGTCATTTACGAACTCTACCACATCTCCAATATCAAGATCTTTAATCTCATCACCTTCGTATCTTAATGCAAGACCACAGACTGGCAGATCCTCACTACCTACCTGAATTGTTATGTAATCTGTTAAAGTATCTTCTTCAGTATCAAATTTGGTTTTTTTAACTAATATTCTATTATCATCCTTAGCAATTGCATATAGTTTCCAATCTCCATCAAATTTTTCTCCTAATTTATATTCTTTTACATCTTTTGTAATTATCAATGATGCATATCCATAATCCCTTGGTATGTCCATGTGGGCATCGTATACTATTACCCCTATCTCACCATGTCTTAATACGTATGGTCTTTCTTCATCTGCGCTTTTTACTACTTTTCCGTCTTTTAGTATTTCAATAGCTACCTTTGTGTCTCCAGTTTCAATTGACACCAATACTTTTTTAACCTTTACCTGATACCCGTTGCCTATATCTACTATTTCCCCATCTCTTAAGATCCCTGAATAGGCATCTTTACCTAGATATATTGACTTACCATCAACATCAACTATTCTGTAAATTTCACCCAAGAATGGCATCTCCATACCTATGTGTACCCTACTTATATGGGCGAAATCCTTTTTACCATCTTCAAACATTAAAGTACCGTATAGCATACCTTTTTTAGGAATTATATAGGTTTCATTATCTTTTTTGTAGACGTTAGTCAATAGGAATTCTATAGCATCTTCTGACTTATCATTGTTATTAACGTCATTTGGATCTGCATCACTATCTCTTACTAAAGTACTGAGTCTTCTAACATTCGGATCTATTACTGCTTTAGAAATATTTACACTTATTAGTCCTTCAACAATTTTTTCTAATCCTTCTATTTGGCCACTGAGGGTGAATAGATCTGGGAGAAGACCACTTGTATAACTACTTCTAGGTGCTGCCATTAATATAATTTCTGTATCATTCGGATATATACCCTTTAAATCGAATGTCAATTCAGAGTCTGCACTTGCTGTAAACCCCAACTTTGCCAATCCATCTTCAATTGTGGCTTCTTTGTAGCACATTGACCCTATCTTTGCTGCAATGTCAGCTGCTGCTACTACATCCATTGCTGCTGCCTTGGAACCTACTACTATGTCTACATTTGGCTTTCCATCCTTAACTACGTTCTTCATAAATTCATCTACATCCCCTATTACTACAGTTTCTGCAGCTACCCCACTTGCCAGGGTACTTGCTACCATTGCACCTCCTACTGCAATGGCAGTTATTTTCTTCAAACTCATAGCCATATCTTATCACCTGTTGCATTTTTTGACGATTATCACTGTAGTACTCCCTATATAAATACTTTACCAGTCGAAATGGTTGGAAAAATGTTTTTTTCTAAAAATAAGGTTTAACGTCTCTTCTTTTTAAAAAATAAATCTTTATAACTAAAATCTCTGGGAAATCTCCAGGGTAAATAGTTATAACCCCACCCCTCAATCCACGTAGTAGTACTCCCCTATCTCCCTCTGATACCTGTCCATCTGACTACCCTCCTTATTAATCCTTGGCCTTCCAGTGTCAGGGTCTCTTCTAAAGGTAATACCCATCTCCTTTAAGAATATATTTGCCCCAGTTCTCTTATCCAGGGGGGCGCTACCTCTACCGTAGATGCCAGGCTTACCGGTGAAGACCATGTACCTATCTGATATGTAATCCTGAAAGAGTATATCGTGATCTACCACAAACACTCCAGCCTCCTTTTCCTCCCCTATTCTCCTTATAATCCTGGCCACAGCAAGCCTCTGTTCCACATCTAGGAAGGCTGAGGGTTCATCGATTAGATAGATATCGGCATCTTTCATTAGGGCGGCGGCAATTGCAACCCTCTGAAGCTCCCCACCAGAGAGGTCCTCAACCTGGAAATCCACAATCCTCTCTATACCCAGGGGCTTTATAATCTCAGATTTATAATAGGAGGAGTCTATATTTCCAACCCTCCTTAAAAACTCCTCCACAGTTCCCTCATAGTCTATGGATATATACTGGGGCTTATAGGATATCCTTAGATCTTTCATGGATACCTGTCCCTCGTCACACTGAATTTCACCTGCCAGTATCCTTACAAAGGTGGTTTTACCTATGCCATTTGGCCCAAGAATACCTATAACCTCCCCCTTGTATATAGAGCCCCCTTCAACCCTTAAGTTAAAGTCTCCCAGATTCTTCACAATATCGCTGTACTCCAAAAGTAGTGGCCTCTCCCTGTAATCTAGAGGTGCCCTCCTCTCAAATTTTATAGGTTCCTTTCTAAACCTTATATTCTCCTCCCTGAGGTAACCCTCTAGATAGGCGTTTATACCTACCCTTGTACTCTTGGGATGGGAGACCACCCCGTAGGCTGAAGGAACCCCATACACTATATACACCAGGTCGGAGAGGTAGTCCAAGACCACAAGATCGTGCTCAACTACCACCACCTTTTTACCCTCCTCAGGTAACCTCCTTATCAACCTTGCACAGTTGAACCTCTGCCTTATATCTAACCAGGATGTGGGCTCGTCAAAGTAGTATATTGTACCCTCTCTTAGGCATGCAGCCGCAATTGCAACCCTCTGAAGCTCCCCACCACTAAGTTTATCCAGAGGTCTATCTAGTAGATGTCCCAACTCCAGGGTCTCAACCACCTCCCCAAACATGCCCCTCTCATCAACCCTCCTTAGAAGTTCTCCCACAGTACCCTTTACAACCTTTGGTAACATATCTACATACTGGGGTTTGTAGACAGGTTTTATCCTGCCCTCTTTGAGATCCTTGAAGTACTTCTGTAATTCAGTGCCTGCGAAGTACTCTATAACCTTGTCGTAGGAGGGCTCCTCCTCTAAGTTACCTAGGTTAGGTATAAGGTTCCCACTTAGTATGGAGAGTATTGTAGACTTACCTACTCCGTTAGGTCCAAGGATACCTACAACCCCATCCTTGGGCACCACTAAGCCGTAGAGTCTAAACCTGTTTTTACCGTAGGAGTGTACAATCTTATCCTCTGTAAGTTCCTCTGGAAGCCCTATGATGGTGATAGCCCCAAAGGGACATCTCTTTACACATATACCACAACCACTACATAGTTCCTCGGAGATAACAGGCTTCCCAGTGCTCTCATCTATTACAATAGTCTCCTCCCCCATTCTAACCCCTGGGCAGTACTTTAAACACTCCATGGAACACTTCTTAGGCTGACACCTGTCGTAATCCACTATGGCCAATCTACCTCCCATCTAGATCACCTCTCCTTAACTTGGCATATTTAACTAACCCTCCAGCCTTCAGGATCTCCCAGGCTATACCCTCAGGAACCTCACAGGGCAACTCCCTACCACCTACTTTTATAACCCTTCTCTCCAAATCTATCTCCAACATATCTCCATCCTTAACAAATCTCTTTATCCCCCTACATACAACAGGTATAAGTCCAATGTTTATGGCGTTCCTGTAGAATATCCTTGCGAAACTCTCTGCAACTACAGCCTTAATACCACAGTACTTTATAGAGAGGGGTGCCTGTTCCCTACTACTTCCACATCCAAAGTTCTCCCCAGCCACTATTATATCTCCCTCCTTCACCCTCTTTGGAAACTCCCTGTCGATGCCGTACATACAGTAGGAGGCAAGTTCATAGGGGTCTGTAGTCCTGAGATAGGGACCAGGTATTATCCTGTCAGTATCTATATCGTCACCAAAGAGATGAACCCTTCCCCTTATTATCATTCTATCCCTCTTATTCTTATTTGTAAATTATAAAAATGGGATATTATGTTCTGGGAGAAACTAGAAAAGATTGAGGGTTGTGACTTCTTTAAGGAGATTGAGGATAGTACCAATATAGAACTGATAAAGTTCTTCCTAAAGTATATCTTTCAGGGGGATAAATCTTACTCCAAACTACTGAAGAACGTCTCCAAGGATGAAAAAGAGATGGAGGAGAAGGACACCCTCATCCAGTACCTTACCCTCATAATAGTAGCCAACACCAGATACTACAACCTCTTCATTAAAAACTACGTAAAGAGGTACTTTGAAAATATTGAGAAAACCCTGAATAAACTTCCCAACAAGGTATCTGTCTGGGAGTTTATAAAGGTTAGCGCCCACTCCAGGAACAACGACTTAAAACTTGAGAGTCTAGAGTTGGATAAGGGAGTTGTCGATATATCCCCTGTAAGGGAGACCTACTACATGGAGTTAATAAGGGTAAGATTAAGGGAGATGGTGGAAAGGATTAAGGCAGACAGTGATAGGACTATCCTGGAGCATGAGGGTGTTCAGGAGATAGTGAAGTTCATGGAGAAGATGGTTAAACCTCAGGATGTAGGAGGCATAAAGGCTGTGAACTTCCAGGGCGAGATTCCCCTGGAGTGGCACCCTCCCTGTATAAGGAAGATACTGGAGGACATTCTCAGTGGAGGTTCCCCCTCACACTATGCAAGGAGGAGCTTTGTAGTCTACTGGTTCTGTGCAAAGTTCAATCCAAACCTTAGACCCCTCAATAAGGAGGGGGAGCTAGTGAATATCAGCGCCCTGGATATTGCAAAGAGTGAGGAGGCCATAGAGAACTTCATAGAGGAGATGTTAAAGCTATTTAGCAACGTGGAGGACTTCAACCCTGAGAAGACCAGGTACTACATATGTCACAATATAGGTTACAAGGTTGCAGATCACCTTACCCACTGTGAGTACTGTAAAAACTGGAGAGAGGATGGAGGTAAGGGGTTGAGGTACTACTGCAACCCAGATGAGATCTGCAGGATGAGAAGAAATGGGAGACCCCTTGTGATACACCCCCTGGACTACCTCTGTTACAACATCAACAGGCACATGAAGAGAAAAAAGAGGTAGTCACTCTATGCCGTACTCGAGACGTAGTATCTCTGCAAGCTTATCCAGGGTTTTGGACACCCCATTCTCGGATCTCTCAAGGAGGTTCTCCCCAGTGAGCACATTTCCATAGACGTCAGTGGTAAAGAGGTATTTATCCCTATCTGTAAGGATGCATATGCCTCCTCTTCCTACACCTGCAGTGGTCCCTATGGCTATGTTGCACCTTAGCTTATCCTTCAACCCCCTGGCCATGAGGTAGGCTACCTGAAGATCCTTCTCTTCACTGTACACCTTTGCATACCTATAGGGATAATCCACTGGGGGCAGCTCCACACCTAGGATATTCCTTATTACCTCCCTCCGAGGTAGAAACATGGAGGCCAGAATATATATACGCCCGTGGAAGAGGGGATAGTAAGGATGCCCCTTTACATCTTCATATCCCATGGCCATCTTATGTAGGAGTATCCCTATTTTCCCATGGGTGAAACACTCAGCTGTTGCCACGGAGAGCATACTTCCTACCTTAATACAAAACATTAAATACCTGTTTTAGGGGAGTAATAATAAAAAGTTTAAGGTGTGCCTATGGACAAGGAGATGATAATAGATCTAATAGAAACTTTGGAGAAGAGGAAGGTAGGTATCCAGCTATCTGTTGGAGGGGAGAAAGCCCTGGAGATCAGTGTAAAGGATAGAAAAATAGACATCAATATTGTAGATCCCTCAAAGATAGGGCTGTTGATAAAGGAGATAGGTTTAAAGTAAACTTTTTTAAAATACTCAGTATCAGGAGTGTGTATGTGCTCTATAAGTGGGATTGTTCTCAAGGATGACGGGGATTCCACTCTCAGGAGGAGGTTAAAGGAGCACCTTATAAATGTTATGAGGATTTTGAAGCACAGGGGGCCAGATAGCTCTGGAGCCATGTTAGATGACGAAGTTATTTACTTTAAGGATTTTGAGGACGTCCTCAACTCCAACATCGGTAGGTCCTGTAGACTTGGACTGGGACATAACAGGTTGGCCATCGTAGGTAGTGCAAGTCAGCCAATACCTAACGAGGATGAGAGTGTATGGGTTATCTGTAACGGGGAGATATACAACTACTACGAACTTATGGAGGACCTAGAGGACAGGCATAACTTCTACAGTGACACCGACAGCGAGGTTATAGTACACTGCTACGAGGAGGGCATACTTGAGGAGTTAGATGGGGAATACGCCTACTGTATATACGACAAGGAGGAGAATAAGTTACTACTGGCTAGGGATGTCTTTGGGGTAAAACCACTGTTTTACATAGACACCGAGAAGTACTTCGCCTTTGCCTCAGAGAGAAAAGGTCTCTGGTATCTTTTAAGAAGTATAGACAACCTCTCTTTTAGGGAGATATACCACTACCCTGTGACCTCACTGGATCCAAACAGTCATCTGGTATACGACCTAGATGAAAACAGGTACTACATAGTGAAGAATATCCAGAAGGTAAGGATGGATTACTTCAACAGGTACAACAACGACTACCAGGTTTGTAAGAGGGAGGTGGAGAGGGCCCTCTGGGAGGGTGTGATAAAAAGGGTTAGGGGGCTGGAGGAGGTGGGAGTTATATTCTCTGGGGGGCTGGACAGTAGCCTTGTGGCCAGGATGGCATCGGAGTACTGTAATGTAACACTTTACACCGCAGGTTTAGAGGGTAGTGAGGATGTGGAGTATGCAGAGAGGGTAGCTGAGGATCTAGGGCTAAAACTTAGAAAGAAGGTTATAGACAGGAAGGAGTACGAGGAGTACCTTCTAAAGGTGGCCTATGCAATAGACGAGATAGATCTTATGAAACTCTCAGTGGGGGTGCCTATCTACGTGGCGTCGGAGATGGCTAAGAGGGATGGAATAAAGGTAGTACTCTCTGGCCAGGGAGCAGATGAACTCTTTGCAGGATATAAGAGGTATCAGAGGATACTCCTTACAAAGGGGGAGGAGGAGTTGAAGAGGGTACTCTACAGGGATGTTATGAATATCTACAGGGTGAACCTTGAGAGGGACGACCACTGTACAATGGCGAACAGTGTGGAGTTGAGGGTGCCATTCCTGGATAAGAATCTAGTTGAGGTGGCCCTCTCCCTCCCTGTAAAGTACAAGGTAAATGAAAAAGAGAGGAAGATAATTCTAAGGGATGTAGCCAGGAAGTACCTCCCAGAGTACGTGGCCTACAGGCCTAAGAAGGCTGCCCAGTACGGCAGTGGCAGTGAGAAGATGATATACGCAGTAGGTAGAAGTTATGGATACTCCAAGAAAAAGATAGATAACTTCTTGGGAGAGGTACTCTTAAAGAAGATGGAGGAGGTATACGAAAGTAGACTAGTGGTATAGCTACTGTATCCTTATACTCTTCTCCCCCCTGTATACCAGGTATATTACCAACAATCCTCCAATTATCTGCAAGATAGAACCTACAGGTAACACCTGGGCAGGACGGTTTATACCGTAGAGGTAGTGGATAGGTACCCAGTACTTTAGAGATATTAGATGGGCAACTAGCATCAAGATTATCCCAAGGAGCATAGTTGTAGGTAGTAACCACCTGTGGTCAGAGGTCTTTATCACAACCCTTGCCATGTAGGGAGCAGCTATCCCCACAAAGGCCATAAGCCCAAGATATGGCACTATGGCTCCAACTACAAAGGATGTTAAAAGTAGTATCAGGATTCTAACCTTCTTCACATCTAGTCCAAAACTTCTGGCATAGGATTCACCGAAGAGTAAGGCGTTTAAGGGCTTTACGAGAAATACACTACCTATTAAAAAGATAAGGGTAATGACAGTAAGAGGTAAGAGGTTGTGTATATTGACTCTTGTTAAATTTCCAATCATGAACATGTAGTACTCTATAACAGAGAGTTCCTCTCCATTTGCCACTAGATAGGAACTTATTCCTGTAAAGAGATAACTGAAGAGGAGGGCAACGATTAGAACACCATTTACCTCCTCGACCCTGAGGGCTATAATAAGAAGGATTATTAGGGAGAGAATACCTCCACACCAACCTGCCACTATCTTCTCATCTATGGGAAATAGAGAGAAGAGTTTTGCGACACTGTCTATAAATATTACCAAGGTTACTGCAAAGAGCACACCACTGGATACACCTGTGGTATAGGGGGAGGCCAGTAAATTCCTAAAGAGTGTCTGAAGCATTAAACCACAGGCAGACAGTGTTATCCCCACTATAATAGCTCCAAAAATTGGTGGAAAACGCACCTCCCTTAGAAGGATATACTTAAACTTCTTCTCCTCACTTAGAGGGGGTATATAGAAAAGATCCTCTCCAGTGATTTGGCGATATATACTGTTTATTATAACCTTGCTCTCATATAGAATAAAGTCTGTAGTATCCTTCAAGGTGATGGATTTAGCATTTCCCCCGTAATACATAGATAGTACAACCAGTACTACAACAAGTATTAGGAGGGTAGTAATTACAAAGTACCTGTAGTACCTCATTATATCCCCATACGTCTTATCCGCAGGTATATCCCTATGGCTATAGGGGCTCCTACTATAGAGAGGGGGCATAAGAGAGGTAAGTTATTAGAGGTAGATGGTATTAAAACCCCAGGTCTCGTAAGTATATCTGCAAGTAGTACAAATATGGAGCCTAGGATTGCCGTTGTAGGTATTACATAGAGGTGCTTTGAAGTTCCCACTATCATCCTACTTATTATAGGGCATACCATACCTACAAAGGCTATAGGACCTGTAAAGGCCACCACCGTTGCAGTTAATATACAGGAGAGTACTATCAACCATCTCCTTAAACTCTTTATATCCACTCCAACACTCTGGGCGTACATCTCACCTAGGAGGTTGGCGTCAAGTTTTTTTGAGAGAAATACATAGGATAGAACAACTACAGGAAGGATTATCAAAGTCATAAGGTGTATCTGATTCCAAGTTAAATTGTTTAAAGAACCCATACCCCACATGAGATAGCTAGAGAGTTCAGATCTCTCCTCTCCAATGAAGTCTGCAGTGTATACCACAATGGTTGCAAATCCAGAGACTATGGCACCTATCATGATCCCGGTAATTAGTAAGGTTGCAGTCTGTCTCACAACCCTAGCAATACTGATAACTACAAACATAGTTAGCAGAGAGCCCATATAGGCGGCAAGGATAAAGCCATAGAGGGAACGGGGAAATCCCAGATTAAATAAAAGGGAGGTAAAGATATAGAGCACAACACCTAGAGAGGCCCCACTTGCCACACCCATTAAGTAGGGATCTGCCAGAGGGTTCCTAAAGTATCCCTGCATAAGTATACCTGCAACTGCAATACCCATTCCAACGACAACTGCACCAACTGTCCTTGGCAGTCTCAACTTTCCTATAATCTTGTCAATAACAGGATTTCCAGAAGTACCCTCTAAAAAGAACTTTTTTAAATGCTCATCTTTTATAGGGATGGTACCCTCCTTAACACTGATATAGGATAAAAGAGCTAGAATAATAAGGGATGTAAATATTACCATTAAGAATCTTCTGTATCCCAAAGTTTCACCTAATCAGCCTTCTTCTTTTTATAAACAGTCAACACCGTAATCAGTCCTATCATGAATCCACAGAGAGATGTGATAAGGTAGAGGTAGAGAGATTTTACAGCAATCACATCCTTTAGTACAACGTACCCTCCCTGGTAATGCCTTCTTATCTTGATTACTATTTGGGGAGTACTAATATTCACTATCCTGGAGTAGGTATTGAGATAAGTGTATACCTTTTCCTCTTCTCTCTCCCTTGATACCTCCACCCTCTCCTTAAAGTTCCACTGGTAGTACTTAAGTTCTGCCTTCTCCGTAAGTTTATTCTTATACAGGGGATAGTGCACTATATTCCATTTTATGTCACAGGATTTTGTGATATTGATTGGAATCAGTAGATTCCTTGTCTCATTGGGTTTTAACTCCAGGTAGTACTGTGACTTTGAGGGACGATAGTTTTGATAATCGATAAAGTTAATATATCCCCCTACAGGATATTCAAAGGGGTTTTTCAAGGAGAGATTTAAATAGATGGTGTTGACATCCCCCCTGATTATAGAGTAGGACTCAAGAGGAGATACATTTACTATTGGAAGTATAAACTCCACCTCGTCACTTTCATTTAAACTGTCCCATACTTTACAGGATACTAAGTAATGGGAGTAATTGGGGTATACGTGGATAGGATTTTGCAAGGTGGAGTTAGTCCCATCTCCAAAGTCCCAGAAATATCTTAGAGTCTCGTTATCTGGATCGTAGCCTAAAGCCTGGAAATGAACTTCCTTATTATCCTCTATATATAGTACTACTTTTAGCCTTGGAGGGTTGTTCTCCTTTCTCTTTACTATATGGACAGTGAGGTTTTTGTAGGGTAGAGATACCTTTGTAGTGTTGGCGTATAGGGATAGATTCCCCAGGTAGATAAGGGAAGAGATATTTTTATTGACTTTAGGAGAGATTGTAAATTTTAAAAGAGTATATGTTCCATTTGTTCCATTTTTAAGGGAGATGTTGAAGTACAGGTAACTGTTGTTGTAGGTGATATTGGAGTAGTTTATCCTTTGGTATATGTTAGAAAGTTTGTACAACCCATAGTCTAAGACTTTAAAGAGGGAGTTGTTTATAAAAATATATCCTGAAAAATCTGTAAGGTTTTCAGTGACGTTGCATACCTTTAATCTAATACTTTTTGAATAACCCAGAGATATATTCGTCTCCTCTTTGTACCCCTCTCCATCTATGTAAAAGATCAAACCGCTATAACCCTCAGTAACATTTCTCTCCTCATAAATAGTGATATTTTTGACAGGTTTTCCATTTACCCAGAGTTTCAAAGAGATGTTGTAAGATGAAGTGTTTATCAATAGGGGTATCTTTAGAAATTCAAATACTCTTTTATTCTCATATTCCTTGGATACAGTAGCGAAAAAGGAGAGGACATCCCCCTCTATGGAATAGGAGTATCTTTTAAACATATTTACATCCAGAGGCACAGGCACTCCTACCAGTGTCACGTTACTGAAAACTATCTCCCCAGATATGTTTTTTACAGGCGTTTCTCCCACAATTAGGACTAAAATCCCCTCTATTTTCTTTTTTATCTCGAAGTTTTTTAATATGAAATACCCTCTAGACTCATTTGAGGATTCTACCTTAACTCTCGCAGGATAAGTTACCACGTTTTTGTATGTACCTGTCCCCTCTTCATTAGATATCCCTACCTCTTTCAAGGTTATATTTGCCTCTCCAGGGCTTAAAGCCTTGAAGGAGAGAGTAGCTACTGTGAAGTTATTATAAGGTAGATTGTAGAACCACACCAAAGCTATATAGCCATAGGAAGAATGTATCTCTGTATTTTTTAAATCTGCCTT
>DQVW01000098.1 GCA_015661555.1 Methanothermococcus okinawensis | reverse complement strand
GATATGTACAACTGTCCCTTAGGTTTTTTACTTACATAGTCCCCTGTAAACATGTGATAAACCCCTTCTATCCTTACCCCTTCCTCCTTCTTCTTTACCTTTATAAGGGGGTTCTCAACTATACCTTCGTATTTAAAGGAGGGCAACACCTCAGGGACCCTACCCTTTACAACTATGGCTCCCTTTATCATCTCGGCACCTAGCCTTCCAAGGACATCCCCATCTATCTTGATAATTCCTCCCTTTGCATGGATTCCTGCAAAGTATCCCACATTCCCCTTTACATGTATCATACCTCCATGCATGTGCTCCCCTATCTCATGACCGGCATTCCCCTCCACCACTATAAGACCTCCAGACATTCCCCTGTATCCCCCTCTATAGGCGGAACCTAGATAATCTCTTGCATTCCCCTTTATTATCAACTCCCCTCCCTTCATCCCCTGTCCAGCCCAGTTATCTACATTACCATTTACAACAATCCTACCTCCCTTCATATCTGCACCTAGGTGCATGCCAACATCTCCCTCAATTACAATCTCCCCTGTGGTCATACCCTCTCCAACTCTCTTTAACTTAAATGAGGAGTTCTTTATTGTCATCTTTGGTATATCACTCTCCTCTATCTCAACTTCAAATAAGTCCCCTACCTTTACAGTTGTTCTTCCCTGAGGTATCTCTATATCCTTGATCTCCTCTACATCCATACCTTCCATCTTCTCAGGTAGCAGGGCATCTAACTCCACAGGGACTGTAATATCCTCCTTAAGCTTAAGTATAACCTCCATCTCTCTCACCTAATAAAAATTATAATAATTAACTGATCTGGGAGTTCTCTATCTTGATAACCTTCCAGTTATTGGCCAGATACTCTGGTACTTTGTAGTTCTCCATCTGGATTGTATAGTACTTCCTGAATACCTCATCTAGATCCTTCATCAACTCCCTCTCCAGTGTCTCATCTATCTTCACATCTACGTATATGGTGTCACCAAATACCTCCTTAACTACCTGCCCATCTTTAACAACCATCTCTCCCTTTTTGAATGTGTACTTGGCGTATCTAAAGGCCCTCTCTATAACCTTTGGATCCTTCTCCTCGGGGTTAATCTCATAGATGGCAATGTCAGCTATAGCTCCAACTCCTAGATGCCCCCTCTCTAAACTAAGTCCCAGCACCTTTGCCTGGTTTGCCCTGGTTATCTGCGCAATCTCGTACATGGTGTACTCCTTGTCGTTGTCTCCAACTGAGGACCTAGTCCTTGCCCATCTGTGAACTACCTCATTTAGCCAGTAGTCCCTGTACTTCTTACTCATCAACCAGGCTATTATTCTGGAAAACCTTGTAAATGGTCCACCATTTGGATGGTCTGTGGCCAGTATTACCTTGCTAGGATCTGTATTCAGGAATATGTCCAAACCGATTGCCCACTGGACAGAGTACACTGGACCTTTTGGAGAGTAGTTAAAGGGCACAACTCCAGATCCTGTTTCCAATTCAACGTCACAGTTTGCCCACTTGTTACCTGTGGACACGTGGAGGTCGTACTCCATAGGACCATCTGCAGTCATGGTTGTTGTCTCATCTAGGGTAATCTGCCCTACATCTACAACTACATGGTCAGATTTGTTGACATACTCTGCAATCTCAACCCCTTTACTCTCAAAGTCCTTCCAGGAGGTTCCACCGTAGGAGTGGAATTGGACGTGGGCGTTGTAGTATACAGTCTCCCTCTCCCCGTACTTAGGTTTAGGTTCTATGTCTTTAACACAGTCCATGGTCTCTATAGTGGTCTTCCAGTTTCCAGGGTGCCCTAGATCGTTGGGATGGACGTGGATGGAGTGGGGTAATCCCAGCATCTCGTTTACCTTACAGAGCCCCCTTACTATCTCCCTCCCAGTTATGTTGAAGTAGGGTGTAGGATCGTCGAGACCGTGGACGTTTTTCCCCCATCCCCAGGCCTCAGTTCCACCTGGGTTCACAATCTTTATGGCAAACCCCCTTGTATTCTTTAAAACCCAGGCTACATAGGCGGCACACAACTCATAGTCCTTCTCCTTTAGATATCTCATAACCATCCAGTTGTTACCAAATAGTGTCAGTGCCCCCTTGTCTATCTGGGGTATATCTACAAACTCGTCGTGGACATGCTTTGCCTTCAATGGAGGCAT
>DQVW01000029.1 GCA_015661555.1 Methanothermococcus okinawensis | reverse complement strand
CGTGGGAAGCCGTGGTAGTTCAGCCTGGGAGAACGCTGGACTGAAGATCCAGTTGTCGGGTGTTCAAATCACCCCCACGGCACCATTATTTTTTTACCTATAATAATCCATATATCCAAATATTTAAAATTATTAATCCAAACGGTGTAACTATGAAGAAGATATGTGTCTATGGAAAGGGTGGTGTTGGAAAGTCCACCGTTGTATCCAATGTAGCTGCTGCCCTGGCAGAGTCAGGTAAGAAGGTTATGGTCGTAGGTTGCGATCCAAAGGGGGACTCCACGAGGAACATAGTGGGAAAGAAGATACCCACCCTCCTAGATCTTCTCAGGAAAAAGGGGGAGAATATCACCATGGAGGATATCCTTTTTAAAGGGTTTCAGGGCATCTACTGTGTTGAAAGTGGAGGTCCTGAACCAGGGATAGGATGTGCAGGGAGGGGGATAATTAAGGCCATAGAGGTACTGGATAGGTTAGAGGTTTTTGAGAAGTTGGAGTTAGATATAGTAATCTACGATGTACTGGGGGATGTGGTCTGTGGAGGTTTTGCCATGCCCCTCCAGAGGCACCTGGCAGATGAGGTGTATATAGTTACAACCTGTGATCCCATGGCCCTCTACGCTGCAAACAACATCTGTAAGGGGATAAAGAGGTACGCCCATAGGGGAAATACTGCACTAGGTGGTATCATCTACAACGGGAGAAGTGTAGTGGACAACATCTCCATAGTCTCTGAGTTCGCCTCGAGACTAGGTACAGAGGTTATGGGCTACATCCCCATGAGTGAGATTATAGTGAAAAGTGAGGTTCGTAAGAAGACCGTTATTGAGTACGCCCCTCAACATCCCCTGGCCAATACCTTTAGAGAGTTAGGTGAGAAGATATTCAACAACAGTAAGAGGGTAATTCCCAACCCCCTCTCTGAGGAGGAGTTAGACAGGATATGGGAGAAGATAGAGAGATTAATGGAAGAGAGTTACTCCTAGGCAGGATAAATTTATATAAATTGTGAAACATTTAGTGACTAGAAGCTTATAAAGGTGATATCATGGAGAGTTACATTCAAAACCTCTTTGCAGAGAGAATAGGTGGGAAGAATTTTGGTAAGGGAGGGGAAGTCTACAAATTTGAGAAGATAAAGAGGGCCAAGTTAGAGGCTATGAGAATGCACCCAGATATGGAGTTAATAGACATGGGTGTAGGGGAACCTGATGAGATGGCAGACCCTGGAGCCATAGAGGTGCTCTACAGGGAGGCTCAGAAGTATGAGAATAGGGGGTATGCAGACAACGGGATACAGGAGTTAAAGGATGCAGTTCCAGGGTATATGAAGAGGGTATATGGGGTAAAGGGTATCGACCCTGTAAATGAGGTTATCCACTCCATAGGTTCAAAGTCTGCCCTGGCCTATATGCCCTCTGTGTTTATAAATCCAGGGGATATCACCCTTACCACGGTACCAGGTTATCCAGTAACTGCCACCCACACCACATGGTACGGAGGTAGGGTGTACAACCTTCCACTTCTCGAGGAGAATAACTTCCTACCTGATCTAGAGAGTATCCCAGATGATGTAAGGAGGAAGGCCAAGCTACTCTATCTAAACTATCCAAATAATCCAACAGGGGCCCAGGCAACTGTGGAGTTCTACAAGGAGGTTGTAGATTTTGCACAGGACAACAACATAGTTGTAGTTCAGGATGCAGCCTACGGCCCTCTAACCTACGGTAGTGAACCCCTCTCCTTCCTCTCTGTGAAGGGTGCTAAAGAAGTAGGTGTTGAGATACACAGCTTCTCAAAGGCCTTCAATATGACAGGTTGGAGGTTGGCCTTCCTCGTAGGAAACGAGTTGATTATAAAGGGTTTTGCAACTGTGAAGGACAACTTCGACAGTGGACAGTTCATACCTATTCAGAAGGCTGGAATATACTGTCTTAATCACCCCGAGATCACAGAGAGGACCAGGAGGAAATACGAGAGGCGACTTAAGAAGATGGTAAGGATATTTAGGGAGTTAGGATTTGACGCCAAGATGCCTGGAGGAACCTTCTACCTCTACCTCAAGGCACCTAAGGGTACAAAGGACGGTAAGGTATTTAGAAATGCAGAGGAGTTCTCCCAGTACCTTATAAGGGAGAAACTTATTTCCACTGTACCTTGGGATGACGCAGGGAGTTATATAAGGGTGGCAGCCTGTTTCCCAGCCTTTAAAGATGGTAAGGTATCTGAAGAGGAGGAGGACAGGATACTTGAGGAGGTTAAAAACAGACTCTCAGATGT
>DQVW01000089.1 GCA_015661555.1 Methanothermococcus okinawensis | reverse complement strand
TCAGAAAATTAAGAGGTGTATTAAATGGTAACCATAGGTGCCATTATATACGAACCTGGAAGTACAGTTAGGAACAAAACTGGTAGCTGGAGAACTTTTAGACCTATCTTAAACACTGAGAAGTGTATAAAGTGTGAAATATGCTATATCTTCTGTCCAGAAGGTGCCATATACGAAGATGAGGAGGGGAACTTCAGAATAAACTACGACTACTGTAAGGGATGTTTAATATGCTCCAAGGAGTGTCCTACAAATGCCATAACTAGGGTAAGGGAGGAGAAATAAGGTGGATACTATGGAGAGGATAGATGTTATTACTGGAACCACCGCTGCAGCTATAGGTGCAAAGTTATCCAACGTTGAGGTTATTGCAGCCTATCCCATAACCCCCCAGAGTGAATGTGTAGAGATGTTGGCGAAATTTATAGCAGATGGGGAATTTGATGCCGAGTATATCAAGGTGGAAAGTGAACACTCGGCAATGGCAGCCTGTATAGGTGCCTCTGCAACTGGGGTAAGAACCTTTACGGCAACTGCAGCCCAGGGTTTGGCGTTGATGCATGAGATGTTATATATAGCCTCTGGGATGAGGTTACCTGTAGTTATGCTCAATACAAACAGGGCACTCTCTGCACCTATAAATATATGGTGTGACCACCAGGACTCTGTAACAGAGAGGGACACTGGCTGGATACAGATCTACGCCCAGGATAACCAGGAGACCCTGGACAGTATAATACAGGCCTATAAAATTGCAGAGGATGAGGATGTCCTACTACCAGTTATGGTCTGTATAGATGGGTTTATCCTTACCCATACAGTAGAACCTGTACATATCCCTGATGAG
The DNA here is from genome assembly GCA_015661555.1 of Methanothermococcus okinawensis. Lineage (GTDB taxonomy): Archaea > AGJL01 > Methanococci > Methanococcales > Methanococcaceae > Methanofervidicoccus > Methanofervidicoccus okinawensis_B. The sequence continues at coordinate 1,177 of DQVW01000089.1, read as the reverse complement.
AGAAAGGTTAGGGATTACCTGGGAGTCTATGAACCTAAACATGCCTATCTAGATCCAGATAGACCTATAACTCAGGGTCCTGTGGGAGTACCTGAGTGCTACATGGAGACCAGGAAGCAGATATGTGATGCCATGGAGAGGGCTAAGAAGGTTATAAAGAGGGTAAATGAGGAGTACTACCAGTTGTTCAACAGGAGATATGGGAATGGACTGGTGGAAGGGTACAACCTGGAGAATGCAGATACTGTACTTGTTGCCATGGGTAGTGTCTGTGGGACTATAAGGTACGTGATAGATAGGCTTAAAAAGAAGGGGAAAGAGGTGGGGCTCCTAAGGGTAAGAACCTTCAGACCATTTCCCGGGGAGGAGATAAAGGAGATGTTAGAGGGGGCAGAGAACGTTGGGGTATTAGACAGGAACGTCTCCTTTGGACTTAACATGGGGGCCTTAGGTAACGAGATAATGGCAACTTTGAGGGATAAGAAGGTATGCAACTACATAGTAGGTTTGGGAGGTAGGGATATTACTCCTAGAAATATAGAGGAGATAGTTGAACACCTGGAGAAGTCTGAAGGTATGGAAACTAAGTGGATAGGTCTTAAAGAGTAAAAGGTGATACAATGGGTAAGAGATTTCCAAGGGAGGAGTTGTTGGCACCTGGTCACAGGGGATGTGCAGGCTGTGGTGCCTCTATTCTTGTGAGAATGGCCTTGAAGGCTGTTGGAAGGGATGTAATAGTGGTAAACTCCACAGGATGTTTAGAGGTATTTACCACCCCCTACCCTGAAACTGCCTGGAGAGTACCCTGGATACACACAGCCTTTGAATGTGGAGGGGCAGTGGCAAGTGGTATAGAGAGGGCTATAAGGGCGTTAAAAAAGAGGGGAAAATTCAAAGATAGGAAGATAACTGTTATGCCCATAATTGGAGATGGGGGTACTGCAGATATAGGCCTTCAGGCTCTAAGTGGAGCACTGGAGAGGGGGCATGACATGGTATATATAATGTACGACAACGAGGCCTACATGAATACTGGAGTCCAGAGGAGTAGTGCCACACCTCTTTTCGCCTCTGCAACAACGGCTCCTGCAGGAAAGAGGAGTAAAGGTGAAGATAGACCTAAGAAGGACATGGCCATGATTGCAGCAGCCCATGGAATACCCTACGTTGCCACTGC
>DQVW01000069.1 GCA_015661555.1 Methanothermococcus okinawensis | reverse complement strand
TATGGTTCAGGTTGAGGTTTCACTATATAAGAAAACAGAGGGAGAGATACTATGAAAATAGGTATAGTAAGTGAAAGTAGGGACTGGGTTACCTCCCAGTTGGAGAGGGTCATGAGGAACCTTAACATTAGCCCTGTATATATTAAGCCCTCTGGCATTACGTCCTACACTGGTGTAGATATAAAATTTGAATACAGGGGGAAGAATATTCTAGATCTAGATGCCCTCTTCCTCAGAGACCTAGGTGATACAAACAACTACTACAGATACGACGTCTTTAAGTACATTGAACATTACATGCCAGTTATAAATCCCCCTGAGGCGTTGGAAAACTGTGGTAATAAGTTTAAAACCTCTGCACTTTTAGACCTTTACAAGGTACCTCATCCCAGGACCCTCGTAACCGAGGATATAGATAAGGCCATGGCATGGATAGAGAGGTTTGAAGACTGTGTCTTAAAACCTATATTTGGTAACGGTGGAGAGGGCATATACAGGTTAAAAAATAAACCCCTTACAACTAAGTTAAATCTTTTAAATGAGTATAAAAAAAGATATGGAGTAATCTATCTTCAGGAATTTATAAACACCCCTGGGGAGGAGTACAGAGATATTAGGGCCTTTGTTGTAGGGGATAAGGTTGTTGCATGTATGTATCGTATCTCCAACCACTGGATAACCAATATACGTCAAAATGGAAGGGCTGAGAGTTGTGAGGTTACCCCTGAGATAGAGAGTATAGCGTTGAAGGCCAAAAGAGCCCTGGGGATAGTCTACGGTGGTGTGGATATTATAGAGGATAGAGATGGAGGTTTAAAGGTGTTGGAGGTAAATGGAGCACCCTCCTGGGAGGCCCTCTCAAAGGTCTCCAAGGTGGATATAACTAGATGCTTAGTGGAGCATATGGTTAATACTATAGATTAAGTCCCCTCTCTCCAGTCACTTAGGTATCTCTCCTGTTCTGGAGTTAATGTATCGATCTCAACACCCATAGACTTTAACTTTAAGGAGGCTATCCTTAGATCCTGCTCATAGGGGATATTGTACACCTTATTCTCCAACTTCTTGTAATTCTCCCTGAGAAACTTGGCACTTAGTGCCTGGTTTGCAAAACTCATATCCATAACCTCACAGGGATGTCCATCTCCACATGCCAGGTTGACTAACCTACCCTCTCCAAGGAGATAGAGCTTTTTATCACCTAAGTCATATTCCTCTATATTTTCCCTCACCTTTCTAACAGATTTGGAGATTCTCCTAAGATCCTCTTTACTGATCTCGTTGTCAAAGTGACCAGCATTTGCTAGGATGGCTCCATCCTTCATAACTAACATGTGTTCAGCCCTTATTACATCCTTACATCCAGTTGTGGTGATAAAAATATCCCCTATCTTGGCAGCCTCCTCCATCTTCATAACCCTGTAGCCGTCCATCTTAGCCTCCAGGGCCCTTATGGGATTAACCTCAGTTACAATAACATTTGCACCCATGCCAGCAGCCCTCATTGCAACCCCCTTACCACACCAGCCGTATCCAGCTACCACTACATTCTTTCCAGCAATTAAGAGGTTTGTAGTTCTTATAATACCGTCTATAACACTCTGTCCAGTTCCATACCTGTTATCAAAGAGGTGTTTAGTGTAGGCGTCATTTACATTTATCACTGGAAACTTCAACACACCCTCCCTGGCCATGGCCTTTAACCTTATAATCCCAGTTGTAGTCTCCTCACAAGCTCCCATCACCTTATCTAGAAGTTCCTGTCTCTCCCTGTGAAGTAGAAATATAAGATCTGCACCGTCGTCTATAACTATATCAGGCTCATGATCCAGTACCCTGTGGAGGTTTTCATAGTACTCCTCCCTGGTCTCCCCTCTCCAGGCGTATACGTTCATCCCCCTCTTTACACAGGCGGCAGCTACATCGTCCTGGGTAGATAGGGGATTACATCCAGTGATGGCAATCTCGGCCCCTCCCTCCATCAAGGTCTCAGCCAGTACAGCAGTTTTTGCCTCTAGATGTAGCGCCATCCCTATGGTAAGCCCTTTAAAGGGTTTCTCAGCTTTAAACTCCTCCCTAATAATATTCAATACTGGCATATGTCTCCTGGCCCACTCTATCTTTAACTCCCCCTGGGGATAGAGGTTTATATCTCTTATCTTACTCATCCTTTCACCTATCTATTTAACACCTGGTTAAGTACCTTGATAATATCCTTTGAACTGATGACACCAACTATCTTATCCTCCCTAAACTCAGATACCACGTATAGGTGATGTATCCTGTTCTCCACCATGATGGCGGCAGCCCTCTCTAGAGGTGTTAGGGGATCTACGGTGATGATGTTACTAACCATGATATCTTCAGCCTTTAGCCTGTCCATGTCCTCTGTATGATGTTTTAACACATCCAAGGTTGTGATAATTCCCCAGTAGACACCTTCCTTATCTGTCACCACCACAGAGGATACGTTATTCTCAGCCATGATCTTTACTACCTCCCTTAGAGGGGTGTCTAGAAGCACCTCGTGGATCCCCCTACTCATCACATCTCTAACAACATACCTGGATATCACTTTATCACCTTCAACCTTCTAATCATTAATAATTTCTTCTTAAAACCATTTAAAATGTGGGATCCTATGGATAGGAGAAATTATTTCACTTCAAAGTTTAAAGAGGATACAAAGTTCGCCTCTAAGTACGAGATAGATGTTATCAACAGTCTAACAGATTTAAATCTTCAATACGACGATCTAGTACTCCTGGAGAAACTCCCTGGACTAGACTACAGGAAGAGGGTGTATATAGATGAGGATACCCAGATAGGGGTACTGGAGTTTGACCTTCTAGATCTAGATTGGAAGTTTACACCCACCCCCTACTACTACCAACTAGTTGATTCTAAAAATATCCAATTAAAGCCTACAAGGAGGAGACTAAAGGGTAAGTATCTCAGGGAGGAGTACATTGAGAATCTCGAGGATTTCCTGGAGGCTGTTAAAGGGGAGGAGAGATTTCTTGGGGTGGAGATGGGAGACTTTATTGGAGTAGGTGTAAAGAGGGAGAAGGGTATAAAGTTGAAGGACCTTAAAAGAAAGAAGAAAGATGTCTCCATTAGGAAAAGAGAGGAGTACTTGGAGAATAACAGGGAGAGAATAAATCGCCTTGTGGAGTACTCCAGGGACATCCTTAAAAGGTATATAGATAGATACAGGGAGAGGGGTTATATGATAAACGCCTCCTTCAGTGGCGGGAAGGACAGTAGTGTCTCCACCCTCCTTGCAAGGGAGATCATCCCCGACATAGATGTTATATTCATAGATACAGGACTGGAGTATCCAGATACTTTGAAGTATGTAAGGAGGTTTGCAAAGAAGTACGATTTAAACCTACATGTGGTAAATGGGGATTACTTCTGGGATCACCTGGAGAGGGAGGGAATCCCCACAAAGGATAACAGGTGGTGTAACAGTGTCTGTAAGTTAATCCCTTTGAAAAATTTCTTCCTGGAACACTATCCCAATAAGAAGGTATTGACTATCGATGGATCCAGGAGATTTGAGAGCTTCACAAGAGCCAGGTTGAATTATACAAGAAGAAGTGGATTCATAGATTTTCAGGTGAACCTCTTTCCCATACTGGATTGGAACGCCCTAGATGTCTGGAGCTATATCTTTCTAGAGAATATACCCTACCACCCACTCTACGACAGGGGATTTGAGAGGATCGGCTGTTACCTCTGTCCCGCTGCACTTAACAGTGAGTTCTTACGTGTAAGGGATCTCTACCCAGAACTCTGGGAGAGGTGGGTGAATTACTTAAAGAGGTACTACACCATGGATGAGATACTTAGAGGTTTCTGGAGGTGGAGGGAGCTCCCTCCGAAGATGAAGGAGTTGAAGAAGTT
>DQVW01000036.1 GCA_015661555.1 Methanothermococcus okinawensis | reverse complement strand
CAGGGAGAAATGTGGATATTTCATCTGTTGCTATCTATAAAATCCCCTCTCTTCCATCTCTCGATGATCTCCCTAACAATATCGTAGGAGCTATGGAAGGGACATCTTACATACTCCTTACATCTTACAACATCTACATCTAAGTTATATCTCTTCAACTCCTCCTTCAACTGATCTGGATCAAAGGTCTGCTGGTCAGGGCCTAAAACGATAACATCTGGTTTAATATTTAAAATAGGTTCCAACATGTTATTTAAACTACCTAGTATGGCCTTGTCCACAGGCTTAAGTGCCTCTACCATTAACCTTCGCTGTTCCTCTGGTATGATAGGTTTTCTGCCCTTTATCTTTTTAACAGTTTCATCCCTGGCCACTATAACTATAAGTTTATCCCCTAGACTTTTGGCATACTTAAGGATGTGGTAGTGTCCTGGATGCAAAATGTCGAAGGTACCGGCAGTTACCACTATCTTCTCTTTCTTCATAGTGCTCACAAAAAAGTTAATTAAAAAAGCTAGAGATCTAGACACTCTCCAACTTTAGGTACCACTACCTTAACACCCATCTCCTCCACTTTCTTTACAAGCCCTGAGATATCCTGTTCTATCAGTGGGAAGGTGTTGTAGTGCATAGGGATGAATACCTTTGGATTTAGATACTCAACAGCCTTTACAGCCTCCTCAGGTCCCATGGTATATCTCCCACCTACTGGCAGGAGTACAACCTTTGGACTGTATATCTCCCCTATAAGTTTCATGTCGCCAAAGAGGCCAGTATCCCCTGCGTGATAGACCCTGTCGTTAATTATATAGCCTGCAGCCACTCCACCAGAGGTGTTTTCATCTATGTCTGAGGAGTGCTCTGCCTTAACCATTGTCAACTTTGAGTTCTTTATCTCAATGGTCCCCCCTATATTCATCCCCTCTGCAGCAACTCCCTGTTTCCCCAGGTACACTGAGATCTCATGGTTAGATACCACAGGTATGTTGTACCTCTTGGAGATCTCCACGGTGTTTCCAAGGTGGTCACTGTGTCCATGGGTTACAGCTATGACTTCAACCCCCTTAACAACTTCCTCGTAACCTATGTTACAGAGGGGGTTTGGGACGAAGGGATCTACTAGTACCCTGTCTATTTTAAAACATGCATGGCCGTACCAGCATATCATGATAACACCCTCTAAAGTTATAAATGGTGCCCCTGTCGGGATTTGAACCCGAGTCTGCGAATCCGCAGTTCGCAAGCATATCCAGGCTAGCCCACAGGGGCATGCATCCTAACTAATAGTCTCAATTGATATATTAATCTTATTCCTCCTTACAAAGTTTTACAAACTCCTCCACTAACTCCCTCTTTATCCTCCCACTGTTTCTATCCCCTCTGGTACATACCGCCCCCCTAACACCTACTATATCACAGCCTATCTCTTTTAATACAGGGATGTCCTCCTTCTTTATAGAACCTGCCAATGCACACTTCAACCCGTAGGTGTGAACCTCCTCTACAAACTCAGCGAGTAACTCCTTACTTAGGTGGTCAAATAATCTTTTACCATCTTTAAGGGCGGTATCTAACATGGCAACATCACAGCCAGCATCCCTGGCAACCTTAGGTATTACAAGGGGATCTACAGCACCTACCCTGTAGGCATCGGCATACCCTGCAGCCACCACTAACTTACTCTCGTCAATATCTTTAACTGCCCTTACCACCTTCTCCATTACATCCAAGGCCTCCCTGTAGGATCTTGTTCCATAGAGTCCCACTTTTATATAGTCTGCCCCACTTACAGCTGCTCCAAGTGCTGCAAGGGTCACTGTTCCAGGCTTATAAGGTACATCTCCCACTGTTGCACTAACTAGACGATCCTCTGGAGTGATATCTCTAATCTCCCTGATAACCCAGGGGAAGTTTGCACCTAGGGACCCTTCCAGGGGATTTTTAACATCTATAATATCTGCTCCACCTTCAATAGCCTCTTTAGCCTCCTCCCTGTCCTTTGGACTGATAAGAACTATCATCCCTTCACCTAAAGGGTATTTTAATAAAAAATTTTTTAAAAATAGTATTTAAAGGTTATTTAAGCTTTACATAGTACTTTAAGTTGTTATCTCCATCTGGGAACAACTCAGGGTGTATCATCCTGGCGTAATCCTCCATGTAGCCTATAGGGTCCCTTGTCTCCCATACGTAGTAGTCAGGTTTTGATACGTAGAACCTCCCCTCCTTAAAGGCTTTAATGTTGAAATAACAGGGGAGTAGAAGACGGTAACTATCCTCTTCACTGGTACCTTTACCTCCACAGCCCCTGGGACTTCTGGTGCCTCACCTTTATCTGTAACAAGTACAAACTTGTTCCCCCTGGAGTCCTCCAGATAGCAGTATCCCTCATCCCAATGTGGCTTTAAGGTAAATTTCTCGGCAAATACCACAGGACTTCTAAATCTCCTGTAGTTTCTGAAGAGATACACTACATCTGCAATATCTACACTACCGTCACAGTTTAGATCCCCTCTTCCACTGACACATCCCTGTTTTTAAAGAGGTACACCACATCTGCAATGTCCACATATTCATCTTTGTTTATATCCCCCATCTGAAGTCCAGAGGAGAGGGGAAGGGAGAGTAGTATCAGAGATAGGAGGATGAAATTAGGGTTCCTCATGATATCAACTCTGTAATACTTTATCTAAAATTAGTAATACTGAGTATTAATTATCCAAGGGGATTTATTTATAATTTATGATAATTTCCAAAAAAAGTATTACAAACTGTTAAAGTCTCTCCTCTACCATACCCTCGATCTCCAAGTACTTTCTCCTCAATTTCTCCTTCATCTCTTCACTGGCCTTCCACTTACCCCTCTCTATTGCCTCTAAAAGTCGCTCTGTAATATTCATAAGGGCATAGGGGTTGTTTTTCCTGAAGAACTCTTCCATCTCCCTGTTAAATACATAGTTGTTGGCGATCTCCTGGTACATCCAGTCGTCGATGATGTTAGAGGTGCAGTCCCAGGCGAATATGTTGTCTATATACTTGGAGAAATCTGCAGCCCCTTTATACCCATGTCTCTTCATACCCTCTATCCACTTGGGATTCAATATCTTACTTCTGAATATCAGTTTTCCCTCCTCCTTGAGATCTTTCGTTTTTATCCTCTCCCTGTTAGAGGTGTCTCCAATATAACTCCTAGGCTGTTTCCCTGAGTAGTGGGTAACTGCCGCAATTAACCCTCCATGATAACTGTTGAAGTCATCATCCTCAAAGATATCCCACTCCTGGGAGTCTTCATTCTTCACAGTTAACTCTATCTTAGACAGACGATTTATAAACTCCTCCCTGGCATCTACACCGTAGATACCTTTACCGTAGGCGTATCCCCCCCACTGGACATACACCTTGGCTAGGTCCTCTATAGATCTCCAGTTCTTCTCCTCTATTACCATGCCAACCCCTGCCCCATAGGTACCTGGTTTATCACTGAATATCCTATATAGACTACTCTCCCTTGCAATCTTCTCATCTATACCTCTCCTTATCTTTTCCTCCACCTCCTCCCTGTAGTGCTTCTTAACAAAGTTCATCTCCTCAGGCTCAGGAAGGTTTGCTACCGTCCTTACAGCCTCATCTATAAGTTCAATAACCTGGGGAAACGTATCTCTGAATAAACCACTTACCCTTAGTGTAACATCTATCCTTGGTCTCTTTAACTCCTCTAAGGGGATTACCTCTATACCTACAACCCTTCCCATCTTGTTCCATACAGGTCTAACACCTAGCAGGTATAGTACCTCTCCAATATCCTCTCCTCCTGTCCTCATGGTAGGTGATCCCCATATTACCATTCCCAGGTACTCAGGATATCTTCCCTCCTCCTCTAGGTACTTCCTTATAAGATCCTCTGCAAGTCTCTTACCCATTTCATAGGCTGACTTTGTAGGTATCTCCTGGGGGTTACAGGAGTAGAAGTTCCTCCCAGTGGGAAGGCACTTTATATCCTTCGTTGGAGCTCCTGCAACCCTTGGAGGTATATAACATCCCTCTAGAGCATCTACGGTATGTTTTATCTCCTCCTCCACCTTCATCAAGTCCCTGTATACCCTGGATACAACCTTTAGTACATCCCTCAAGGTGTCATTTAGGGGGAGGGTTTTCAACCTCTCTATACATTCCTCCTGGAAGTTGTAACTGCTGTACTCCTGGAGAAGGGAGATACCGTGTCTGTACACCTTATCTATCAACTTCTGATACCTACCTGGATGTTCATTTAACTCCTCCCAGTTGTACCCTAGAGCCTCTGCAATCCCCTTTAGGTAGCTAAACTGATACCTCACTATCATGAATAGCATATTAATTAATCTCTCCCCCTCCAAGGGCACTCCCATAATGTGAAGCCCGTCGTTTATCTCTCTGTACTTTATCTCCTCCAGGTAGTCATGGACCTTAAGTAGTAACTCCTCAAAATCTAAAAACTTACTATCCTGGAGATCCTCCTGGAGTCTCAACGCCTTGATCTTCTCCAGTATCTTCTCTTTTAGAAATTCCTTCTTTTCCCTACCTTCTGCCTCGTAGTACTCCCCTATATAATTCTCAAGTTCAGAGAGCTCTCCGTAGAGCTCTGAGATGGTCATGGGAGGGATGAGATGGGATATGATTGTAGCGTAGGATCTCCTCTTAGCCTGGGTACCTTCACCTGGGTTGTTTACAATATAGGGATAGATATTTGGAAGTTCCATGTTTATATCAGGGTAGCAGTCCTTGGAGAGTCCAACACACTTCCCAGGTAGCCACTCCAAGTTACCATGTTTTCCCACATGTATAATGGCATCTGCCTTAAAAACCTCCTTAATCCATTTATAAAAGGCAATGTAGTAGTGGGAGGGAGGGAGATCTGGGCTGTGGTAGATCTTTGAGGGATCCTCTCCAAAGCCCCTTGGAGGCTGCAGAGATATGAATACATTTCCATTTATAATCCCTGGGATTATCAGTTTTCCACTAAAGTTCATAACCTCCCCAGGGATAGAGCCCCAGTGCTCCACCAATTCCTTCCTAACCTTCTCAGATAGTCTCTTAAACCATCCCTCATAGGCCTCCCTATCTATACTACCTACAGCCCTCTTAACCATCTCCTCACTTAGAAACCTTATATCGTTAGTTACATGATTCAATATCTCCTCCATAAGTTCATTTCCATTCCTGTATACCCTCTCTACATGGAAGCCCCTTCTCTTTAACTCTCTAAGTATATTTACAACACTCTCTGGACTGTCCAATCCAAAGGCAGATGCAATCTTGTCATTTCTCGGTGGGTAGTTGTGGAATATTATGGCAATCCTCTTCTCCCTGTTATCCTTTAACTTTAAATCTGTATACTTCAAGGCCAGATCCACTATCTTCTCACATCTATCCCTAATAGGTTTGTACTTTACAATAGGGACTCCAACTCTACCCTCTTTGACCTTCTTCTTCCCACCTATTGGGAAGTGTATTATTGCCCCGTCAAACTCTGGCATAGCCATGCCGATAACGAGATCTATAGGGTTGAGACCTCTCTCAGATCTCTCCCACTCCTCGATATAACCTGTAGATACTATCCCCTGAAGTATAGGGGTGTTAAACTCCTTGAGGAATTGGGGCTCCTCCAGGTAGTCATCCCTTATACCCATGGTAAGTGTAAACATGGTGGTGTTTATCAACACATCTATTATTGGCCTTCCATCTAGGTAGAAGTATCTCCTAAAGGTTTCCAGGGTACCAAGTGCTCCTAAGTCGTTTTTCAGATGGGAGGAGAATACCCCTATGGGGATACCTCCCTTTCTCTCGATAACCTCTATAAGGGTATCTATGTAGTCTATGTTGTTGGCAATAAACCAGTTTCTATAGAAGAGTATCCCTATGGTAGGTCTCCTCCTCAACTCCTCCCTGGATATACCTAAAAAGGATAGATACTCCTCTAGATTTTCAAAGTACCTGCCCTTGTAATATATACCCTGCCAGGGCATGGGCTTTGGTTCTTCATATTCTATGGAACTGTCTCCAAAGGTACTTGCCAGGTATAGAAGTAGATTCTTGTAGTTTTCAACACCCTCGTAACTTAGATACTTCCTCACCTTCTCCCTTACCTCCTCCTCTACGGTGGTGGCCTCCAGGAGATCTGGATGTACCTCGTTCACTGTAGGTAAAGGGATAAAGGGAATGTTGTACTCCAAGGTAACCCTTTTCAACTTGTGGAAATACTTGAAGGCATCTCTCCCTCCCATAAGTTTTGCAAAGACCACGTTGGATTTCTTAACAAACTCTAAAAACTCCTTAAACTCCTCTTCACTACAGTCGTTCTTCAGTATCCTGAACTCCAGGATATCTTTAACCTCCTTGTAGGCCTCCTCAAAAATTAAGTCGTCACTATCCACTGTTGACACAAAGGCTATCCTTATCATGGAGATCCCCTTTTACCAAAAATATTTATCTTCTCAATCAACTCATTAAAAGCCCTCTTTTCAAATTCTAAAACCTCCTCCTCTGTCAAGGTACCACTTAACTCCCCATCTAACGTTAACCTATCTACACCTCTAAGTACCATCCTATCTCCACCATCTCTATTTAGTATCTCTTCTGCCACCCTGTCGTGGACGAGGGCAAGGGGTGGAATAAATACAGTATCCTTCAACTCCCGGAGATCCACACCTTTTAAGTCCTCCCCTGTAATAAGATCTGCAATATCCTTGTTCACCTTGACAATATTTACCGGCGTATCTTGAAATACCTTCCTGAGAAAGGGGTAGGCCACCCTCCCAGTGATTATAGTGGCCTCAGCCTCTACCTTGTCCCTTAACCTCTCAAGTATATGCTCGTGATAGGTTATTGCAAAGGGCGCCTTTGTTACAGGGTCGTAAAGTGGTGTACCGGTAACTCTAATACTATCTCCAAAGTTTTCATGGGCCTCTCTCACGATACTCTTAAACTCCTCAAGGGTATGGGGAGTTATACCCTCTAGAATGGGGGCATTCTTTAGTATTAGACCCTGCTCGGTGGTGTTGGCAAATCTCATGAGTATAACTCCCTTCGCCCCCCAATCTACCAGATCTGAAAGTGTCTTATTTAAGACCTCTCCGTCGTTAACCCCTGGAATAACTATTACTGCACAGTGTACCTCACAGTTTTCACAGAAGTACTGTAAACACTTTAAAGACACCCTGGCATTTCTATCATTTAACCATTCCCTTCTCATCTCAGGGTCTGTGGAGAAGACGGAGAATGTAACCTCATCAACTCCAGCATCTACTAGGGCCTTTGCAGTTTCCAGGTCCTTAAAGCCCTTTCCAGAGGTGTATCCCAGGTGTATCCTTAGACCCATGTTACCTATGTACTCACATAGTGGTATAAGGTCTGGATAGAAACTTATATCCCCTCCACCTGTGATATTCACCTTCTTATAACTTTGGAAGAGGAGGGCACTTTGAACCTGTTGCAGGGCCAGGGGTAGTGGAAGGAAATCCCCGTTAATTTCCCTTATGGAGTAGGTACAGTATTCACAGCCTATCTGATAGGTACAGTTCTTACATCCAAAGGGTGTAACGTTACTTCTGTCTACCTTTCTAAAGTAACAGAATTTACAGAAACCTCCACAGTTCTTACCAGGCTCTCCCTTTAAATCAACGAGGAGTTGAGATTTACTCTTAAGAACCTCCTCTTTTTCCTCGGTATTCCAAATACTTTGAAAGTTGGCAAGATTAAAATTCATGATATCAGCCTTAACGCCCGTAACACTAAGAAGATTATTAACAAAACTCTTATATGTTGATATTTGAGCAAAAGAGAGTGGAAAATGAGTTACTGGAGATTTTAAAAGTTTATATATAATTTTCGATTCAGGGTTAATGGTAAATTTATAAATACCCTATTACTTAACAGATCTTTATGATCTTCTGTTTAAAAAAGCAAAGAGTGGTCGTTATGAAGAAGTACAACGATACCATATGTTTATACGACGCCAGGGGAAACCTTGTGGAGGAGAATGTACCCTTAGAGGCCATTAGTCCACTACACAACCCAGTGATAAAGAAGTTGGTAAAGGATATCAAGAGAACTGTGGCAGTTAACTTGGCAGGAATTGAAAACAGTCTAAGAAATGGTACAGTAGGGGGAAAGGGTTGTAAGATACCTGGAAGAACCCTGGATCTACCAATTGTAGAGAACGCCGAGGCTATTCTAGAAGAGGTAGAAAAGATCTTAAGGGTAACCCCTGAAGACGATACCACCACCAGGGCAATTAACAACGGAAAACAGGCAGTGGTACAGTTACCAACTAGAAGGTTGGAGATAGCAGCTGAGTACTCTGTCTCCATGTTAAACACTGCAATGGCCTTGAAGGAGGCTATAATCAAAACCTTCGATGTAAATATGTTCGATGCTCCTCTAGTCCACGCTGCAATACTCGGTAGATATCCACAGTCCATGGACTACGTAGGAGCTAACATTGCATCCCTTCTAGGTGCCCCTTCAAATATGGAGGGCCCAGGTTATGCACTGAGAAATATCATGGTAAACCACTACGTTGCAACAACAAGGAAGAACATCATGAATGCAGTTGCACTTGCATCTATCATAGAGCAGACTGCAATGTTTGAGATGGGAGATGCCATTGGATCCTTTGAGAGGTTACACCTCCTAGGTCTTGCATACCAGGGGCTAAACAGTGACAACCTGGTCATAGACCTGGTCAAGGCAAATAGAAGAGGTACTGTAGGTACAGTTATAGCCTCTCTAATTGAGAGGGCCCTAGAGGATGGTGTAATCACCCAGGATAAAACCTTAGAGTCTGGATACGTCCTTTACAAACCTACAGATATAGCCAAGTGGAACGCCTACGCTGCAGCAGGATTAGTTGCAGCAGTTATTGTAAACTGTGGTGCTGCAAGGGCTGCCCAGAACGTCTCATCAACTATTCTCTACTACAACGATATACTGGAGTACGAGACAGGTCTCCCAGGTGTAGACTTCGGTAGAACTGAGGGTACTGCAGTAGGGTTCAGTTTCTTCTCCCACTCCATCTACGGTGGAGGAGGACCAGGGGTATTCTCAGGGAACCACATAGTTACAAGACACAGTAAGGGGTTTGCAATTCCACCTGTATGTGCTGCAATGTGTGTAGATGCAGGTACTCAGATGTTCTCCCCAGAGAGAACCTCTGCACTAGTTGGGACTGTGTACGGTGCTATAGACGAGTTCAGAGAACCTATGAAGTATGTAATTGAGGGGGCACTTGAGATAAAGGACATGTTCCAGTAAAGGGGAATAGACATGATTGAAGTTGAAGTGTTTCCCCACAGGTATCTGAAGGCAAAGACCACTGAAAAATTCCTCAACGAGATATACTCCCTGGACACTGTGGAGAGGGTCATTATACATGGGCAGCCTCTCCCTAAAACTGTGTACTTCGGTCCTGCAAGGGGTACACCAGTGAATCACTCTGAGAGAAAGGTGATCAATGTACATGGGGTTCCAGTGGAACTTACAGTGATGGCAGGGAGGTTCTGGATCACCTTAAGAGATGACAGTGAAATAGAGAAGATCGAAGAGATCTGCAAATCCCTCTTCCCCTTTGGTTACGATTTGAAGGTAGGTAAATTTACCAGGACTACACCGACAGTAACTGACTATATAAAGTACGGGGAGAGGGCAGTGAACATGATGGACAGATCTCTCATTGGACTGATAGATCCAAGGAGTAAGTTTGACAGTGCAGTGAAGATAATACCCAAGAAAAAAGAAGAAGAGACATCTTCCAAAGAGGAGTAGGATGTGATCCTATGCCTGTGGGAAGAAGGGAACAGATAATAGACTGTAGGGCAGTTATGGGGTTGGGAGAGGGAGGAGGTCTAGCCCAGAGGGGGACCTTTGCAGAGGCTCTGAGGAACGACGTAGTTGTTGTGGCCATGTCCCCAGGGAGGCGACATATTACAAAACCTGTCTGTGAGATAACCTATGGGATAAGGGAGGCAGGTATTCAGACCAGTGTCCTCGTTTTGAATGCAGGTAGTGGTATCCCCCATGACGCCCCCCATGGTAGTCTAGGATCCACCTTTGGTATAAAGCCAGAGGAGGCAGAGCAGATAAACAGACATAAGCTCTGCATAGTACACTTTGGAAATGTTAAGAGCCATATAGTGTACAAGGCCAGGTTGCTCCTAAGGTACGTAGAGATACCTACCATAGTAGTCTGTCAGACCCCTGTAGATATGGAGGACTTTGCAAAGGTAGGTGTTAAGACTAGGGATGTTATGCCCCTTGAACCTGTAACAAAGGGTACTATCGTGGATATAGTATCGGGGGTTGTGAGGGGGGAATCTCCTCCTCAATCTAAAATCGATGAGATCATTACCAAAATTAAGGAGAATCTTAAAAAATATAGTAAGAGGTGATTCCATGGCATACACACCTCAGTTCTATCCAGGTAAGACGAGAATTGCCCAGAACAGGAGAAACCACATGAACCCCGAGGTTCAGTTGGAGAAGTTAAGGGAGATTCCAGATGATGACGTTGTAAGGATCATGGGACACAGAGAGCCAGGAGAGGACTACAAGACTGTCCATCCACCACTGGAAGAGATGGATCTCCCCGAGGACTACGTCAGGGATCTCGTTGAACCTATAAGTGGTGCCAAGGAGGGACATAGAATAAGATATATCCAATTTACAGATTCCATGTACAACGCTCCAGCACAGCCCTACGACAGGGCAAGAACATACATGTGGAGGTTCAGAGGAGTAGATACAGGTACCCTCTCAGGAAGACAGATCATAGAGATGAGGGAGAGTAACTTAGAGGAGATTGCAAAGAACTTCTGTATAGACACTGCCTTCTACGATCCAGCAGTCTGTGGTATAAGAGGGGTAACTGTACATGGACACTCCCTGAGACTAGATGAAAATGGACTGATGTTCGATGCACTACAGAGATACGTATACGACGAAAAAACAGGACATGTACTCTATGTAAAGAACCAGGTTGGTGTACCTCTAGATGAACCAGTGGACGTTGGAGAGCCACTACCACCTGAGAAGTTGGCAGAGATAACCACCATCTATAGAAAGGACAACGTTCCACTGAGAGAGGACACAGAACTTATTACAGTAGTTAAGAGGATCCACAGAATGAGAACCCTAGGGGGCTACATGCCAACAGATGAGGTATTTAAAGAATTATAATTAAAAATTTTTTGAGGTGAGTGAGATGGATGCAGAAAAGAGATTATTCCTAAAGGCTCTAAAGGAGAAGTTTGAAGAGGATCCAAAGGAGAAGTACACCAAGTACTACATCTATGGAGGATGGAAACAGTCTAAGAGAAAGAGGGAGTTCGTTGAGTCTGCAAAGCAGTACCTGGAGAAGAGAGGAGGTCTCCCCTTCTACAACCCAGATATTGGGGTCCCACTGGGACAGAGAAAACTAATGCCCTACAAACTCTCAGGTACAGACTGTATAGTAGAGGGGGACGACCTACACTTCATGAACAACGCCGCCATGCAACAGATGTGGGATGACATTAGGAGAACAGTTATCGTAGGTATGGATACGGCACATGCAGTACTTGAGAAGAGGTTAGGGGTAGAGGTAACTCCAGAGACTATAAACGAGTACATGGAAGTAATAAACCACGCACTACCTGGAGGTGCAGTTGTCCAGGAGCACATGGTTGAGATACATCCAGCACTGGTATGGGACTCCTACGCAAAGATATTCACCGGAGACGATGAGTTGGCAGATGAAATAGACAAGAAGTTCTTAATAGACATTAACAAGTTGTTCCCAGAGGAGCAGGCAGAGCAGTTGAAGGCGGCAATAGGTAAAAAAACCTACCAGGTATCCAGGGTACCTACCTTGGTAGGTAGGGTATGTGACGGAGGTACAATAGCTAGATGGAGTGCAATGCAGATAGGTATGTCCTTCATTACCGCCTATAAGCTCTGTGCAGGAGAGGCTGCAATTGCAGACTTCGCCTACGCTGCAAAACATGCTGACGTCATCGTAATGGGTACAGCTCTACCTGCTAGAAGGGCAAGAGGTCCAAATGAGCCAGGGGGAATACCCTTCGGTATAATGGCCGATATAGTTCAGACCTCAAGGGTAAGTGAGGATCCAGTGGAGCAGGCCTTAGAGGTAGTAGGTGCAGGGGCCATGCTCTACGACCAGATATGGCTTGGTTCCTACATGTCTGGAGGAGTTGGATTCACCCAGTACGCTACAGCAGCCTACACCGACGATGTACTAGATGACTTCGCCTACTACGGATACGACTACGTAGAGAAGAAGTATGGAGTAAATGGTGTAAAACCAAGTATGGATGTTATCGAGGACATTGCAACAGAGGTTACCCTCTATGCCTTGGAGCAGTACGACGAGTTCCCAGCACTCCTAGAGGATCACTTTGGAGGTTCCCAGAGGGCAGCTGTTACAGCGGCAGCAGCAGGTATCTCAGTGTGTATGGCAACTGGAAACTCAAACGCTGGAGTTAACGGCTGGTACCTAAGTCAGATACTCCACAAGGAGTACCACAGCAGATTAGGATTCTACGGATACGACCTACAGGACCAGTGTGGTGCTGCAAACTCCCTATCCATTAGAAACGACGAGTCCTCTCCATTGGAGTTAAGAGGTCCAAACTATCCAAACTATGCAATGAACGTAGGACACCTGGGAGAGTACGCAGGTATAGTCCAGGCAGCTCACTCTGCTAGGGGAGATGCCTTTGCCCTGAACCCACTGATCAAGGTAGCCTTTGCAGATCCACTACTGATCTTCGACTTTGCCCACCCAAGGAAGGAGTTTGCAAGGGGAGCACTGAGAGAGTTTGAACCTGCTGGAGAGAGGGATCCAATTATCCCTGCCCACTAAAACTCCCATCCTCTTTTTTCTTTTTTAAAAAATTCTTTATTATAACTCAAGAATTCTTTAAAAACCCTCTAATAATCCTTATTTTTGGATTTAAACCGAAAATATTATATATTTTCTGGCTAGATAGTTAGGAATAATTTTTAAATAAGGTGAAAATATGGACTCAACACTCCTAGTTCTCGGAGCCTTAGCACTTTCAAGTGCTGCTGTGACTGTAGCAGGATTTGCAGAAGATCTAGAATCTGATGTAGGTTCCCAGTCAAACCCAAACTCCCAGGTACAGTTGGCACCTCAGATGGGGAATATACATAGATACTACAACAAGGCTAT
>DQVW01000107.1 GCA_015661555.1 Methanothermococcus okinawensis | reverse complement strand
CTGATCTTAACCCCAACTCTCTCCCCCTTCCTGGCGATCTTTACAGGTCTATGGTTGATCTCCATGGACTCAACCCTCTCCTCAATACAACCTGTCTTATTACCCATTATAAGTATGGTGTCCCCAACCTTTAAATCCCCTGTAAGTTTAATCTCTGCCACCCCTATCCTCTTGTAGAAGTTTGTTACAACCCCTACCTCAACCTTTCTATATGGAGAGGCGTTCCCCTCTATCTCGTACTGGAAGTCATGCCTATCTACCCTATCCCTGAAGTAGAAACCTGTATCAAATCCCCTGTTGTAGGACTTAAGGAGCTCCTTTTTAAAGTAAGGTAACTTCTCATAGTAGGTACCATCTAATACCGAGTCTATGGCCTCCCTGTAGACCTTCACAGTTCTCATTACATAGTCGGCGTTCTTACTCCTCCCCTCTATCTTGAAGCTGTCCAACACCTCCATAAGCTCTGGGATATGCTCTATCATACAGAGATCCTTTGGAGACAGGAGGTACTTCCCCTCACATATTAACTCATGGGTACCGTCATGGTGCTCATTTATCAACTTCCATCTCCTTCTACATGGTTGGAGACAGTCTCCACAGTTTGCATTTCTGTTGAAGAGGTAGGCACTTAGGAAGCACCTTCCACTTATAGCTACACAGAGTGCCCCATGGACAAAACCCTCCAACTCCAAATCTACACCCTCCTCCTTCAACTTCTCCCTTATCTCCCTTATCTGATTCAAGGTCAACTCCCTGGATAGTATAACCCTCTTTGCAAACCTGGAGTAGAACTTTGCACTTAGGGAGTTTGTAATGTTGGTCTGGACACTTGCATGTACCCTTAAGCCATAGTCTCTCGCCAACATCATGGCCCCTATATCACTTGCTATAACTGCATCTACCTCAGACTCCACTGCAAAGTCTAAAACCTCCTCCAACTTCTTTAGATCTTTCTCGTATATCACGGTATTTAAACAGAGGTAGATCTTCCTGTTGTTGTCATGGGCTATCTTCACACCCTCCTTCAACTCCCTCCTACTGAAGTTCTTGGCAGTTGCCCTCATGTTAAACTCCTTCAACCCACAGTATACCCCATCTGCTCCATAGTCAATTGCAGTTTTTAGACATGTGAGATCCCTTGCAGGGGCGAGAAGTTCCACCATCTTTATCACCTCCCATCCTCTTTAACATCCTACTTAACTCCAGGTAGTACCTACTTAACTCCTCCCTGAAGTAATCTAGATCTAGATACTTTGCCTGGTGGTTCTCCAGGTAGATGGCCCTATCAGCCAGTGCAGTTAGTAGGTCTAAGCTACTGGTGGCGATGATAAAGGCGGAGGTTAATTTCTCCCTCTCCTTCATTATAATCTCGGAGAGGGACTTTACCCCCTCAAACCACTTAGAGAGTAAACCACTTACAAGGAGATTTACTGCAGAGTTGTCCTCGTCTATAAGTATAAGATCTATTCCACTTGTCATGGCCCGCTGGATCCTGTAGGCCATTGTCATGGAGGTTGAGGCCCTACCTACAACCCTCTTTGGGGTACCCTTTAACCCTCTAGGTAACTTCTCAAAGAATAGACTGATATCGCAACCCTGCATATCCATGGAGCCCCCTGTCACCTTGGCAAGATTCCTGGTGGTAATTATATACTCCCTTCCATCACCTAGGAGGTGATCATCCTGACCACTCTCTATACCTTCAAGTAGGGTGGTCTTTCCCTGGGCATTCCTCCCGGTGATAACAAATATCTCCCTCTTCTTAATACCTAAGCCTGTTATAGTTCTTCCATCGTACAACTCCACCTCAACTGGGTCCAACTCTCTAGGTGTTACAAAGGGTACGTTAACACCCTCCTTAGGCCCTGCTATTCTAAAGTGTCTCCTTACAGGGGTATAACTCCTGGCAGGTCTAGAGTAATCCCCTATAAAGGCTACAAGGCCTAGGCTCTCCAGCCTATCCCTTAGATCCTTCTGGTTCACAATGTTTGTATTCTCCCTCTCCAGCAGGGAGTAGGGTATACTGTCTATATACTCCTCCAACTCCTGGGAGAGCTCATCTATCTCTCTACCTATATGCCGTGGATCTTTCTCTGGGAATATCATCCTTAGAAGGAGGTGTATCTCCTCCCCCTCTATGTAGTTGTATCTGTCAGCCCTCCAGAGGTTACTTCCTATATTCATATCACAGTTTACCACGGTGAGGGGCTCGTAGAGTTCCCTGTACCTCCTTGAAAGGTTCCCAGAAAGTGGTGAAAATTTCCCCCTCCTCATCTCCTCCTTGATACACTCTATAACCCTGGCTGTACTCCCCTCCAACCCCTTGGGGTTTAGATGGGTAAGATCCTCCCTCTTAAAAACAAAGGGCAGGACTATCTTTACCTTCCCATCTCCCTGGGCACTGATGTAAAAGAGTTTGTTTTTATTGGAGGGTGTCAAAACCTCCCTGTTTAAATTGGGGGTTGTAATATTCTTTATTACCTCCTCTATCTTCATCCCTATCACAAAAAGAGCTAGATGTATATTATGTCCTTCTTTATACTTTCTTTTCCCTCTCTAATTCTTATGGATTCTATACCTGCAGGTGTTAAAAGATCCACTTCTCTCCCAAAAAGTTCCTCGAGGAAATCAGCAAGTCCAGCAACATTCCTAAAAGTGGCTTTTCCCTTTTCAAATTCTACAAGGATATCAATATCACTATCCTCCCTAGCCTCATCCCTGGCAAAGGAGCCAAATATTCCAATTCTTTTAACTCCAAAACTCTCTATTTTCTTTCTGTTTTCCCTAAGCTTTTTCAGTACTTCTTCCCTGTCCATATTATCAACATACCCTAGGTATGGGATCTCCCATTGGGGTATCCACTATCCTTCTACCTACCAGGGTCTCCATCACCACCATCTTATGATCTGATACCACCTCCCCTATGATCTGGGCGTTCCTCCCCAAGGGGTGGGAACGTAGTATCTCCAGTGCCCTCTCACCATCCTCCCTCTTAACCGCCATAACAACCTTCCCCTCGTTAGCCACAGTTAGAGGATCTATACCAAGGGCCTGGGAGAGGAATTGCACCTCCTCACTTAGGGGTATCCTCTCCTCGTATATGTTTATTCCAAGGCCACTTTTCTCCACCATCTCATTTAGGGCGCTGGCGAGACCTCCCCTGGTAGGATCCTTCATGGCATGTACCTCTACACCACTGTCAAGTACCTTCTTTATCAGCTTGTTGAGAGGTGCAACGTCAGATTTCAAATTACTCTTAAAGTCAAACTTCTCCCTTGCTAGAAGGACAGCCAGCCCATGCTCCCCTATGTTGCCAGAGACTATGATAACATCCCCCTCCTTCATACCACTGTCCCTTATAACCCTCCCTCTCTCAGTTACCCCTATACCTGCAGTGGTTATCACTATGTCGTCCACCTGGGACACCTTTGTATCTCCAGTGATCACAGGTACCTCTGCCTCCTTGGAGGCCTTATTTATAGACTTCATTATCCTGTCCAACTTATCCATGGGAAAGCCCTCAGGTATCACCAGGGAGAGGGAGAGGGCTACAGGCTCCCCACCCATAACTGCAATGTCGTTAACAGTGCCACAGACTGCCAACCTACCTATATCCCCCCCTGGGAAGAATATAGGTTTAACGGTATGTCCATCTATGGTGAAAATTATCTCCTTATCTCCAAGGGGTACACTTCCCCCATCGTCTAACTCCTTTAACCCTACACCTCCCTCTACAGAGGTTAACTCCAAGTTGCCCAGTATCACCTTCTTGATAAGTTCCTGCATCAACTTTCCTCCGGCACCGTGCATCCTGGTTATCCTCTCCATAATATCCCTAAAGTAATATATTTAAAATTTTTAATAAAGATTATTAAAAAAAATTTACTCCAGTACCTCCAGTATCTTGGCCTTTATCAGTCCCTTAGATGCCCTAGGTTCTGCAATTACCCTTCCACAGGCGATACACTTTACAACAGTTGCAGGGCATCCAAATATAACCTGCTCGTTACCACACTCTGGACATTGGACCTTTAAAAACCTACTTCTAGGTTTTGGTATTAGATCCAACCTCTCACCTCCAAAGGGATTATTCCACCAGTTCAAATACCCTCACTCTAAATCCACCACTACGTCTAGTGTGCATCTTTCCACACTCTGAACACTTGTACCTCAAGTCCAACTTCTTAACAGGTTTTGATCCACTTGGTAGAGGCCTTGGGTATCCTCCATAACCTGCCAAGACCCTTCTGAACTGTCTCTGACCCCAGGTTAACTCACTTGGTTTCCTCTTCTTAGCCAGCTCTACAGTATGCACAGTATGTTTTTTACAGTAGGGGCAGTACCTCTTTATCCTCTTTTTCATCTTCATAGAACTCACCCTTTATCCTTTTAACGATCTTGTGCTTCTCCAGTATCTTAGCTATCCTCCTATCCAGAGATATGATGTCGTTCTTTTCCAGGTTGTAAACCCTCTCTCCATCTGTAAATTCTGGAAAATTAGTTAAGACTCTCACAATGTCAATAGGCCTCTGGGTATTTATAGGTTTTGGTACCTCTACCCTCTCCTCCTCTCTCAAACTAGATATACCCTCAACATCCTCAATTACCCTTAGTATCTCTCTCTCCTCCTCCAGGAGGTTCTCCCTGTCACCATAAAAGGCCTTGTACAGCCTTAACTTCCTTAACTCCCTGATGTAGTAAAGTAACCGTCTGTACTCCCTCTCACTCCCGTACTCCTTATTTTTTATATAACTCCTAACATCATCGTAAAAATTCTCGGGTAGTTTTATCAACTTGTCATTTTTCAACTCGTTAAAAAATGTATTAACAACTTTTTTATACATAATTCCCCGAGAAAAAAGTTTAGGACTCTATCCTTGGGGCCAGGAGGAAGAGGATCTTTCCATCTGCAATGTTGAACTCTATCTTTACAGGCATGTCAGAGCCCAGGTAGATATGAAGTATGTCATCTGAGGATGCCGCCTTTGTAATATCCTCTAGATAGGAGAGGCTGAAGGTACTCTTTGCAGGTTCTGTAATCCTCATATCCAGTATGGCATCACTGTTTTCATCGAAGATGGTCTCACTTTGATTTGTCTCCCCCTTGGAGGATACTATAAACCTACCCTCCTCATCTACCTGCAAGGTAACGTGATCGTTAACTAACTCTGCATCCTTAAGGGCCTCTTTGAACGCCCCAGCCCTTATAACTATCTCGTTGGGATAGTTTAGATCTGGCACCTTGACATTTGAGGTGCTGATGTCGTAGAGGGCAAGTGAGAACTTCCTAGTTGCATCGTTTTTAAGGATAACATTTAACCTGTTTCTCTCCTCGTCCAATTCTAAAATCAACTTCTCCTTTGATTTAGCTCTTTTTACAATCTTTTTTAACGCCTCTAGATCTACACCTATCTCGTGGGGATCTGCGACAAACTCCTCAAAGGCCTCCCTTGGAACGTTGACACTTACCAGTGCAACGTGGGAGGGATCCATTGCACTTGCCCTTAGACCCTCCTCATCTATCTCAAAGGAGATCTCGTCTACCAGGTTACTCATGGCATCCACTATCTTTTTAAACTCCTTGGCATTGCTAATAGTTGCTTTAAACATCAATTTCACCTTTAAAAAATATTCCCCACTATCTCCTTTTAATTTCCAAAAAGAAAAAAAGATTTTATTAGGTTTTATCCTCCCTGTAGGCCGATTTTAACAGCCCCTACGATAATATGAGGTATACCTCCCAATATTTAAAACTTTCTACCATGGAGATACTCCTCTATCTTCTCTCCAAGTGTGTAGTATATCCACTTTAATTTATCCCTGTCCCTCTCAAGGAGTGTAGATCTAAACCCATAGAGGTGGGTGTTGAAGGAGGACATGGGCACAACACAGATGCCAGTAGAGGCTAGGAGGTAGTAGGTAAATCTCATATCCTCAGGTTTACCCCTTGAAACTCTCTCTATATATCTTTCAAGTTCCCTGTTCTCCACCTCTAGGGAGTTACCATTTAAATAATCCCTATCAAACACCACCCCCATATAGAAGGCTCCACAGGTTTTATTTACAAGGAGGCCCTCAATAGATTTCAACCTCCTGTATGCAAGGTTGGAGGCCCACTGGTAGTACTCCCTCCTCTCCCTCAAGTATCTCTGGAACCTTGGATCACCCATGACCTTAGGTATAACCTTCTGGGGCAGTGTGGTGGAGCACACCTCTATCATCTTAAATTTACATATGCCCTCGATGTACTTTCTAAATACCTCATCCTTATGGGCGTTGTACACCTCCATCCAACCACACCTGGCACCTGGCCAGGGGAACTCCTTGGATATCCCCTTTAGAGATATGCCACAGACGTCGTCTATAACTTCCGAGAGGTAGACATGTTTCCTGCCGTTGTATACCAGGTTGTGATATATCTCGTCACATAGGATAAAGAGGTCGTACTCGTTGGCAATGTCCACAATCTCATCAAGTACCTTCTTTGGATAGACACTACCTGTAGGATTACCTGGATTTATCACAAGAATCCCAGATATTACAGGGTTGTACTTCACCTTATTTCTAAGGTCCTCTAGATCTGGATACCAGTTGTTCCCCTCATCTGTTCTATAGGTTAGGGGGTGGCACCTGGCATGGAGACCCTCTGCAGAGGAGTGGGTGGGGTATGCGGGAGAGGGCCCTATAACCCTAGCCTCCTTTTTCAACAATCCGTATATCTTTGTAATGGCATCTCCAAGACCGTTGAAGAAGATAATATCTTCTGGAGTTATCTGGACACCATTTCTTCTGTTGTTTTCCTCTGCCAGAAACTCCCTGGTCTCTAGCAACCCCTTAGTTGGACAGTAGAGGTAGGAGTCATCCTCCATCACAGTCTCTGCTATGATCTCCTTTATCCATTGGGGTACCTTCTCCCCCTTTGTTATAGGGTCTCCTATGTTTTCCCAGGTGATCTCAATCCCGTAACTTTCCACCTTTTTTGCAACCTCCACTATCTCCCTTATCTCGTAGCTTAACTCACTGACACCTTCATGTACTATATCCATCCTCATTGCCATCACATCTCTTTAATAGAACTCTATTTTATCCTTAACTAGGGGCTTACTTAGGAAAAAATGGGTTATACTATTTAAAATTTCCTTAAATAATTTTTTAATAGGACGGTATTTTAGATACTGAAAATATCTTGGATTTTTATCCTTAAAAAACAATCTATTTTAAAAATCTTCAGGTGAAGCCATGGTATCCCTCTTGGAGATACATCTAAAAAATTTCAAGTCCTTCAAAGATGCTAAAATAAAGGTACCCCCTGGATTCACAGCCATAGTAGGACCTAACGGCTCTGGAAAATCTAACATAGTAGATGGAATATGCTTTGTCCTGGGAAAAACCTCTGCAAGATCCCTGAGGGCAGATCGATTTAAGGACCTGATCACCTATCATAGGGGTAAGAGGGCGGAGTACGCCGAGGTAATACTGTTCTTTGACAACAGAGATAGAAAGATACCGGTAGATGCAGATAAAGTAGGTATCTCCAGGGTTGTAAAGTTGAAGGGGGAGTGTAACTACTACCTTATATGGTACCAGGGTGATGTTGAGAGAAGGAGGAAGATGAGGAAGTCTGAGGTAATGGATATATTCAGAAAGTTATCCCTTAATGGTGAAGGGTTAAATGTTATACTCCAGGGAGATGTTACAAAAATAGTGGAGATGTCTCCGAAGGAGAGGAGGAAACTTCTAGACGAGATAAGTGGTATCTCAGAGTACGATGAAAAAAAGGAGAGAGCTCAGAGGGAGTTAGAGAGGGCTAGAGAGTATATGGAGAGAATAGACATTAAGATAAAGGAGGTAAAAAGTAATCTAGATAAGCTTAGGAGGGAGAAGGAGGAGGCTGAAAGGTATATAACACTAAGTGAGGATTTGAAAATTGCAAGGTATGCCCTAACATCTAAAAGGGTTAAGGAGTTAAGAGGTAAGGTGGAGGGCATTGAGAGAAAGATAGAGAAGTTGAAGATGTCCAGGGAGAAACTCCTTGGAGAGTTGAAAGAGGTAGAGGATAAGATATCCAACCTAAGGGAAAAGTTGGACAGTGTGTTAAAGGAGCTGAAGGAGAGGGGAAATGAGGAGATTTTGGAACTACATAAAACTATTAAGGAGATGGAGTTAACCCTTGAAAGTGATAAAAAGAATCTAGATAACACAGTGAATGACTTAAGGATCACTGAATCCCAGTTGAGGGATAAGGAGAAGGAGTTAGACAGTACGAGAGAAAGAATTGGGATATTGAAGGAAGAGATTCTGAAAATGGAGAAGGAGCTAAGATCTATTGAGGAGAGTATAGAGGTATTAAGTAGTGAAAGGAATTCCCTAAAGTCTAAGATAGAGAGATGGGAAACCCGTATAGGTGTGCTTAAAGAGATGGAGAAAAAACTTACTGAGAGGTTTAACACCTACCAGAGGGAACTTCACAGGTTGAGGAGTGAGTTAATTAGAATCCTTGGAGAGATAGACAGAAAGTCCTTCCAGATACTCCAGAATAGTGAGAGGGTGGAAAAACTTAGGAGGGAGCTAGAGGCGATAGAGGGGGAGGGGTTAGATACTAGACATATCTACAGAGAGTTGGAGGATATCTCTGTAGAGTTGGAACTTCTGAAGAGGAAGGTGAAGGAACTTGAGGAAAAGAGGAGAAAACTTCAGAGGAAGAGGGAGGAGTTATACAGTGAATACGCCAAGGAAGAGGGAAGAATTAAGGCGTTAAAGGAAATGGAGAGTTATCACATAGATGATACAATTAGAAGGATACTGGAGGCTAATCTTCCTGGGGTTATAGATACAGTAGGTAATCTTGGAAGGACAAAGGAGAAGTATAAGACAGCTGTAGAGGTTGCAGGAGGCAGTAGGTTAAAGTATATCGTAGTTAGAAGTACTGAAGATGGTATAAGGGCCATAGAGTATCTAAAGAGAAATAACCTGGGAAGGGCCACCTTTCTACCTATGGATAGGGTAAAAGGTAGGGAGCCAGGATATATCTTCGAGGAGGGGATATTAGGTAGAGCTATAGATCTAGTTGAGTTTCAGGAGGAATACAGGGGTATATTCAACTACGTATTTGGTAATACCTATATAGTAAAAGACCTTAGAACTGCCCAGGAACTTTCAAAGAGATACAGGGCCAGGTTTGTATCCCTTGAGGGAGATGTGGTAGAGCCCTCAGGTGCTATGGTGGGAGGGAGTGTTAAACCCTCCGCCTGTATAAGGGTTGAAATAGACAGGGGAAAACTGGAGAGGATTAAAAAGGAAATGGAAAAGGTAGAAAAGAGTTTAAATGAAGTGACAACTGAGATAGAGGAGTTAAAGGAGAGGATAAACCACCACTACAGTAGGAAGTTGGAGCTAGAGAATAAGCTGAAGTTTATAAGGGAAAGGGAGAGGAGGAAGATAGAGAGGGTAAAGGAGTATAAGGAGGAGATAGAGAAACTTCAGATCCTCAATAAGAAACTTCAGGGGGAGTTAGAAAAGTTAGAGAGATTAAAAGAGGATTTAGAAGATAAGATAGAAGAAGTTGAGAGGGAGGTGGAGAACACCCTAAATAAAAGGGAGGATATACTCAGGGAGTTGAAATCCTACGAGGGCTCAGAAGTTATTAAGAGGATAAGGAAGTTAGAGGAAGAGATGGGGAAATTAGAGAGGAGGAGAGATGTTTTAAAAAGTGAAATAAAGAGAAATAAAAGTCTAATAGAGGATGTCCTTATCCCAAAGATAGAGGAGATTAAGGGAAAGATAGAGGAGTTAAATAGAAAGAGAGAGGTGTTGGAGAAAAGTATTGAATTCTACAGGGAGAGTATTGAGAGGAATACCAAAGTCCTGAAGGGGAAGAAAGAAAGGTATTACAGGTTGAGTGAAATGTTGAAAGAACTAAGGGAGAAAGGGAATAGATATGAAGGAGAAATTGAAACACTATCTGCTAATAGGGAAGAACTCCTGAAGCAGATTAAGGATATTGAGAAAGAGATAAACAAACTGTCCCTGGAGAAGGTGAAGTGGGAGACTAGGTTGGAAGAGGAGGAGAGGAAACTTTACAAAGAGGAGGATCTAGATATAAATAAATTCAAGGATATGAATATAGAGGAGTTGGAGAGGTACATCCAGGAGGTTGAAGCTACCCTTAAAAAACTTGAACCTGTAAATATGAAAGCTATCGAGGACTACAGACACATAGAAAAACGTTATAGAGAATTACTTAATAAGAGGAGGGAGTACGAAAAGGATGAAAAAAAGTATCTCCAAATGATCCAGGAGGTTGAAAAAAGGAAAAAGGATGTATTTATGAAGGTATTCAAGGAGGTGTCTAGAAATTACCAAGAGATTTATAGAAGTATTGGAGGTAGGGGAAGATTGAGGTTGGAGAATCCAGAGGATCCTTTCCAGGGTGGGCTGCTGATAGACGCCTCCCCACAGAATAAATCACTTCAAAGTTTAGACATGATGAGTGGTGGGGAGAAATCTCTAACTGCCCTGGCCTTTCTATTTGCCATTCAAAGATTAGCACCTGCTCCCTTCTATGTTTTAGACGAGGTAGACGCTACCTTAGATGCCAAAAATGCAAGTTTAATAGGGGATATGATAAAAAACGCCTCGAGAGAGTCTCAATTTATAGTGATATCCCATAGGGAACAGATGATAAGTAAGGCAGATACTCTATATGGCGTATATATGGAGGGAGGTATAAGTAAGATAGTAGGATTAAGGTTGGATAGTGAGG
>DQVW01000075.1 GCA_015661555.1 Methanothermococcus okinawensis | reverse complement strand
GTAGGGGGGATCATCTCCTTTGCAGTACATCACAGGATACTCACTGGCAGATGGACAGAGGATATTCAAACTAAAGTGGGCCTCACTGTAGTACTTATTACCTCTATAGTAGTTATGCTCTCCTCAGGTATTGACTTTATAGACGCCCTATTTACAGTGGTCTCTGCCATAACAAGTACTGGCTATTCCACGGTAAGTATACCCCATCTCAGTGACCTCTCCCTCTTTATCCTAGTACTCCTTATGATGGTGGGGGGTTCCACTGGAACTACAACTGGAGGGATAAAACTTATTAGGGTTATAGTAATACTGAAGAGTTTATACTACCACATCCAGAGGGCTTTACTTCCACCTAACGCACTTATATGTAGGAGGATTGGGAAGTATCTCCTATCCCAGGATCTCCTCGTTGACGCCTCCCTTATAGCCTTTGCCTATCTTATCCACTACGGTATAACCACCCTCATCCTCATATCCCTGGGATACCCTCCCTTTGAATCACTCTTTGAGGCGGTCTCTCTAGTGGCCAATATGGGACTCTCCGTAGATGTTGTGAATCACTCCATGAGTCCCCTGGGGAAGTTAGTAGGTATCTTCATGATGTGGGTTGGAAGGCTGGAGTTCCTTCCCGTCTACGTCCTAGTACTCTATCTACTTAGAAGGTTAAGGAGGTTATGGTGAGAATAATGTGGAGGGATGCACCATCCCATATATGTAGAGGGGGAGATCTTCGAGGGCTAGCCTTCTGCTGTCCCCCTGTGAAGAACTGTCCTCTCCACTATGCACTGGAGTTACTTAAGATGAGTCCCGAGGAGTATGTGAGGATAAAGGAGGAGTTTGGAAGGAAGACAAGATTGGGAGAGGGGAGAGGTACCTGTTTCAACAGTTTAGTATGGTGCTGTAAGATAAGTAAGCCCTGTCCCTTCAGGGATAAGGCACTTAGAGAGATTGGGATGAGTGAGGAGGAGTATATGGAGTTAAAGAAGAAACTTGCCCAGGAGATACTTAGGAGATCTAGGTTCTTTAAGGAGGCTGTAGAATTTTTGGAGAAGAAGGGGTTTAAAAGAGAGGACGTTGAGAGGTTACTACTTGAAACTGGAGATCTGAGAAAGACTATACTGATGTTAAAAAGTAGTAATTTAAATATTTAAATATGTGGATAAAGAGTTTTATAAAAAAATGGTGGGCTCGGGGAGATTCGAACTCCCGACCACCGCCGTGTCAGGGCGGCATCATAGCCAGCTAGACCACGAGCCCAATCCATCTATTCTAATATTTCAAACACCTATATAAGGTTTTCGGTTTTATATGGGATAACTATGAAGGTCTACAACACACTGACAAGAAGAAAGGAGGAATTCACACCCCTTGAGAAACCTCTAGTTAAGATGTACGTCTGTGGTCCCACAGTCTACGACCACGCCCACCTGGGACATGGTAGAACCTACGTCGCCTTTGACCTTATAAGGAGGTATCTGGAACATAGGAATTACATTGTAAGGTTTGTCATGAACTTCACAGATATCGACGACAAGATTATAGACCGTAGTAAGAGGGAAGGTGTACCTATCGAGGACCTTACCAACAAATATATAAGATCCTTCCTGGAGGACATGGAGAAATTAGGTGTTAAAGGTGCACATGTCTACCCCAGGGTTTCAGAGCATATAGAGGATATAATACACTTTATAGAGGTGTTGATAAAAAAGGGATACGCCTATGTATCCAGGGGTGGGGTGTACTTCCACGTTAAGAAGTTTAAAGACTATGGGAAGTTAAGTAATGTGAAGTTGGAGGAGGAGAAGATACATAGGGTCAAGGACCCCTATAAAAAGGACCCTGCAGATTTTGCACTGTGGAAGTTTGCAAAACCTGGAGAACCCTCCTGGGACAGTCCCTGGGGAAGGGGGAGACCTGCATGGCATATAGAGTGTTCAACCATGGCTATTAAGTACCTGGGAGAGTGCTTCGATATCCATGGAGGAGGTAGTGATCTTATATTCCCACACCATGAAAACGAGATAGCCCAGAGTGAGGCCTATACAGGTAAAAGCCCCTGGGTCAAATACTGGATACATACAGGTTTTGTAACTGTGAATGAGGAGAAGATGAGTAAAAGTCTAGGTAACTATGTAACTCTTAAGGAGGTGCTGAAGAGATACGATCCAGAGGTTGTAAGACTCTTCCTACTTCAGAGGCACTACAGGTCTCCACTGGAGTACAGTGAGGAGGGTTTAAAGGATACGGTAAATACCCTGGAGAGGCTTTACAACACCCTAGAGAATATAGATGCAATACTTAGAGATGCCGAGGTGAAGTACAAACTTGAGAAGATGGACAGGGAGGTTCAAAACACTATAACTAATCTCTGGGCCAAGTTCTACAGTGCCATGGATGATGACTTCAACACCCCAGAGGCCCTTAAGTGTGTCTTTGAAGTCTCCACCTGTATCAACAGGTATATCACAGAGTCTAACAGACCTAATAGAAGTACCCTACTTCTTGCAAGGGACTTTTTCATGACCTTTGGGGAGATATTCGGCATATTCAGAAGATACTACGAAGGTACAGGGGAAGATGAAAGGTTTAAGCATCTCGTTGATATACTGGTCCATATACGTAATAAGTTGAGGAGGGAGAGGAATTATCCACTGGCAGATGAGATAAGGGAGGAGTTAAAAAAGATAGGTATCCAACTTGAGGATACACCTAAGGGTACCATATGGAAGAGAATAACAGTTAAAAGGTGAGAGGTTGATAACACCCTGGGAGGTTTCAGAGGAGATAGACTACAAGGAGACAATGGAGAAGTTCGGGATAAAACCCTTTAAAGACATCTTAAGTAAATTGGAGAACCCCCATCGCCTCATGAGGAGAGGTGTTATATTTGGTCATAGGGACTTTGAGAAGATAGTGGAGTGTATGAGGGAGGGTAGGAGGTTTGCAGTGGTTAGTGGTATGATGCCCTCTGGGAGGATGCACTTTGGACACAAGATGGTAGTGGATCAACTTATATACTACCAGGGTTACAACGCAGAAATATATATACCGATAGCAGATCTAGAGGCCTACTGGGCTAGAGGGATTGACTTTGAGAAGACTAAGAAGTTGGCAGTTGAGGAGTACATAACCAACTATATCGCCCTAGGTCTCAACCTGGAGAATGCCCATATCTACCTCCAGTCTAGAAATGAAAAAGTTAAGGACCTAGCTCTAAGGTTGGCAAAGAGGGTAAACCTCAGTGAGATGAGGGCTATCTACGGTTTCACAGGGGAGACAAACATGGGACATATCTTTGCCCCTATAGTCCAGGTTGCAGATATACTCCATCCACAGATAGAGGAGAGGATGCCAGTCCTGGTACCTGTGGGTATAGATCAGGATCCCCATATAAGACTTACCAGGGATATCGCTGGGAGGTGTAAGGAGTACAACTTTATACCTCCATCCTCCACATACCACAGGTTTATGACAGGACTAACTGGAGGTAAGATGAGCTCCTCCAAGGAGGAGAGTGCAATATTCCTAAGTGACAAACCCTCAAAGGAGCTTGAGAAGAAGGTAATGTCCTGTAAAACTGGAGGTAGAAGGACCTTGAAGGAGCAGAAAGAATATGGTGGCATCCCTGAGAAATGTGTTGTATATGAACTCTTCCTATACCATCTAGTGGAGGACGACAAAGAACTTCAGGAGATATACGAGAGATGTAGATCTGGAGATCTAACCTGTGGTAAGTGTAAAAGATTATGTTACGAGAAGTTGGTGGAGTTCCTTAAAGACCTAGGTGAGAAGAGGGAGGTTGCAAGGGAGCAGGCCTGGGAGATTTTAAAGTAATTATCTCTTTTCAATCTCCTCGAGAACCATCTTAACAGCCCTCTCAATAGAGGCCTCAACCTCCTTGGAGAGCTCCATCTTTATCTCTGGACAGGTTATCTCCTTCCCCTGGCAACCTATTATTACCACCTCTATCCCCCTTCTATGGGCCTCTATAAGATAGGGTGCCAGGGGTACGTCGTGGGCGTCGAAGTTGTACTTCTCTATTTTTGGAAG
>DQVW01000050.1 GCA_015661555.1 Methanothermococcus okinawensis | reverse complement strand
TTTTACGACGGTAAATACTCCCAAGGATTTCCTTTTTTTGGTGTTGAGAGAAGAGGGGCCCCAGTTATGGCATTTACGAGAATAGACGATAAGAAGATTATTATTAGATCCCAGGTTTATAATCCAGACTATGTGGTAGTTCAGGATGCTACACTTTTAGATGCAATCAATGTTGTAGAAGGATTAAAAAAAGATGGTGTAGTAGTAGTGAATACTACTAAGGAGGATCTGGATCTAGGTTTTAAGACGTACACCATAGATGCCACAGGGATAGCCCTCGATATTCTCGGTGTTCCTATAGTTAACACCACTATGTTGGGGGCATTTGTAGGTGCTACTAAGTTGATATCTCTAGATTCTCTTAAGAGGGCGATACTAGACACCTTCAAGGGAAAACTTGGGGAGAAAAATGCCAAGGCTGCAGAGGTAGCCTATAATATTATTTCAGAAAACTGAGGGGTGTAATACATGGTTACAATAGGTGCCATCATATACGAACCTGGAAGTACTGTTAGAAATAAAACTGGAAATTGGAGAACTTTCAGACCTATCCTAAATACTGAAAAATGCATAAAGTGTGAGTTATGTTATATATTCTGTCCAGAGGGGGCTATATACGAAGATGAAGAGGAGAACTTCAGGATAAACTACGACTACTGTAAAGGTTGTTTAATATGTTCCAAGGAATGTCCTACAAACGCCATAACTAAGGTAAGGGAGGAAAAATAAGGTGTATATTATGGAGAGGGTAGATGTTATCACTGGAACTACTGCTGCAGCGATAGGTGTAAAGTTATCTAACGTAGAGGTTATTGCGGCGTATCCTATAACTCCTCAGAGTGAGTGTGTAGAGGTGTTGGCTAAGTTTATAGCAGATGGGGAATTAGATGCAGAGTATATTAAAGTTGAGAGTGAGCATTCGGCAATGGCTGCCTGTATAGGAGCCTCTGCAACTGGGGTAAGGACATTTACAGCAACTGCAGCTCAAGGTTTGGCGTTGATGCATGAGATGTTGTATATTGCCTCTGGGATGAGATTACCTGTAGTTATGCTCAATACAAACAGGGCACTTTCTGCACCTATAAACATATGGTGCGATCACCAGGATTCCATAGCTGAGAGAGACTCTGGATGGATACAGATCTATGCAGAAGACAACCAGGAGACACTGGACAGCATAATACAGGCCTATAAAATTGCAGAGGATGAGGACATCCTACTACCAGTTATGGTATGTATAGATGGGTTTATACTTACCCATACTGCCGAACCAGTTCATATTCCAGATGAGAAGAAGGTTAAGGATTATCTGGGAGTTTATGAACCTAAACATGCCTATTTAGATCCAGATAGGCCTATAACTCAGGGGGCAGTGGGAGTACCTGAGTGTTATATGGAGACTAGGAAGCAGATAAGCGATGCCATGGGGAGGGCTAAGAAGGTTATAAAGAGGGTAAACGAGGAGTACTACGAGATATTCAACAGGAAATATGGTAATGGATTGGTAGAGGGCTACAACTTGGAAAATGCAGATACTGTACTTGTCGCTATGGGTAGTGTCTGTGGAACTATAAAGTACGTTATAGACAGGCTTAAAGAGAAAGGGAAGAATGTGGGACTTCTAAGGGTAAGAACCTACAGACCCTTTCCAAGGGAGGATATAAGGGAGATGTTAGAGGGGGCTGAAAACGTTGGGGTGTTAGATAAGAATATCTCCTTAGGGTTCAACATGGGAGCCTTAGGTATAGAGGTAATGGCAA
>DQVW01000002.1 GCA_015661555.1 Methanothermococcus okinawensis | reverse complement strand
GGGAGTTTGAACACCCAGTATGCTGTACAACTGCCCTTATAGATGGGGATAGGGTAGATATAGAGGTGCTCAATTTAAGGGAGTGAGACTATGGTGACCTACAGGGATGCTGGAGTGGATATCTCCAAAGAGGAAAGGATTATAAGGGCGCTGCTGTCCCAGATAACCTTTAAAAGAACTGACAGTTTTAAACCCTGTGAGGAGCTTATAGGGCACTATGCAGGTGCCGTTGAATTTGGGGATTACTATCTGGTACTCTGTACAGATGGAGTTGGAAGTAAGATGGTTGTTGCCAGGATGGCCAATAGGTATGACACCGTACCTATAGATATGATAGCCATGAATGTTAACGACGCCATCTCCATAGGGGCGGAGCCTGTTGCACTTGTTGACTATATAGCATTTGAGGATATGGAGGAGGAGATTGCTAGACAGATAGGTAAGGGGTTAAATGAGGGATTAAAGGAGGCCAATATAAGTTTAATTGGAGGGGAAACTGCAACACTTCCAGATATTGTTAAGGGTATAGATATTGCAGGGACAGTGCTAGCCGTTGTAAGAAGGGATAAGTTGATAACTGGAAGGGATGTTGGGGAGGGGGATGTTATAGTAGGTCTTAGAAGTAGTGGGATACACAGTAACGGGTTGTCCCTGGCAAGGAAGGTCTTCTTTGAAATTGCAGGTATGGACATCCACCATAAACTACCCCATGGAAAGACCCTTGGAGAGGAGTTACTAACACCTACAAGGATATATGTAAGACCGGTGTTGGAGATGATAAAAGAGGTGAAGGTTAAGGGGTTGGCCCATATTACAGGTGGAGGATTTAGGAATTTAAGGAGGTTAAAAAGAGATGTTGTCTACCTCATAGATAACCTACCTGAGCCCCATCCCATATTCAGGGAGATCCAGAGGATAGGGAAGGTTCCAGATGAGGAGATGTTTAGAACCTTTAACATGGGGATAGGTTTCTGTGTAATAGTGGATAAAAGAGATAGTGAGAGGGTTGTTGAGATAGCAGAAAAGTACAACATTCCAGCCTACCCTATAGGTAGGGTTGTAAAAGAGGTTGAAGTTGAGGGAAAAAAGGTAAGGGATAAGGTGGTTGTAAAGTATAGGGGTAAAAGTATAGTGTTGGAGTAATTAGCCCTTACCCTGTATCTCTATGATCTTTACATAGATGGGATACTCCCTTAACTTTTCATATACCTTCTCCACAGCCCTTCTAGATCTTGCAAGCATTACAAAGGCAACATCTCCCTTGTACCTCCCCTCTGTAAAGGAGAGGATATCTCCCCTTGCTATACCCTCACCTATGGTTCTCCTGACAATATCTTCATACTTTGGTACGTGCTTTTCAGGTATGTTTAGAAGTATACCGTATATCATTGCTATCACCTTAATCTACTTTTAATATACCAAGGGTTTGATTGGCCTTCTTTGCTATCATAAGGTCAAAGAGGGCTATTGTAGGAAGTAGCCAGCTGTACCAGAATCTAGGTTTTCCATCCTTTGTCTCTCCATAGTAGGCAAAGGACAACCTACCAAATTCAGTCTCCTTCTCCACCTTCCTAACACTTCTGATAAATCTTCTAGCTGTGTTAGGTAATTCCTGGTATGGAAGTGGCTTCCCACCAACACCGTTCTGCTGGAAGAGCTCTGTACTTATCCCAACGTTTTTTATGGCCTTCAGTAGATTACCTAACTTGTTCTTCTTAAAGAATGCGTAGAGTAATGAAGCTGCAGGGACCCTTAGTATTTCAGTGTTAACTCCATCCTCATCCCTTAACTCACATACTATATAGGCCCTTCCCATCTCCATCTCTATGTGGGCGTACATCTCCACGTTCTTAGGTAACTCCTCCAGTACCTCTATTACCTCGTACTCCTTACCCTCTCTGGAGAACTTATCTCCAGCCTTTCTCTCCTCCAGTCCCACTGTGAAGTAGGTCTCTTTACCATCTACCTTTCCAAATATTAAGTCGAAACCCCACTTCTTCAGGGACTTTAATTTAAACTCCCTCTCCTTCTCTGGGTTTCCTAGGGTCTCAAATACCAAGGTATTCTCCAGTTCAACCTCCTTGGATTCTACAGCCATCTTATCACCTTTTATAGTTTTAGAGTTTTGTGTGTTTGAAGTTCTATAAATATTTTTCTAATCATAGTTATTTTTAGAGGTGGAACTATGGAGGTTATGTGTATAGACATTGGCAAAGGCACCCAGGATATAATCTATCTGGATATAGAGAGGGACAACATCGAGAACGCCATAAAGGTGATACTACCCTCACCTACAAGGATAGTTGCAGAGAAGATAATGAAGATGGA
Organism: Methanothermococcus okinawensis; assembly: GCA_015661555.1. Taxonomy (GTDB): domain Archaea; phylum AGJL01; class Methanococci; order Methanococcales; family Methanococcaceae; genus Methanofervidicoccus; species Methanofervidicoccus okinawensis_B. Next base: position 723 of record DQVW01000002.1, on the reverse strand, counting down.
GAGGGATATAGAGATTGATGGTAAGGTGATGGGAGGGGGTCCTGTTAGCAGGGCCATATTTCAACATATAGAGAGGGGGTACAGGGTTGTTATGACTAGAAGATGTGCAAGGACTGTTAGGGATGATCTGGAGGAGGTGGCCAGGAGGGGGATAATACTTAAGGATAGGGTGGACAATCCAGATGTAATACTGGGGGATCTAGACTTTGAGATGTTTAGGAGTATATTCAGGGAGGTGGGGGTGGAGTTTAAACCAGATGTAGTTGCAGTTGCCTGTCAGGATCATGGATTTGTCAAGGGGCAAAGTGATAGAATTACAAGGTTCAACTACTTCAGGGAGCAACTTAGGAGGACCTCCAACCCACTGGAGTATATAGTAGTGGAGGAGGGAGGTATATTCTCAAGGTTTAGGAGTATTTTGGAGACCTTGAGGGAGAACAACTACAGGGGCTTTGTAATGGACAGTAAGATAGCCTCCATATGTGGTATACTGGATTACGCCATGGAGGAGGGTGTTGAGGAGTTTATAGGGTTGGACATTGGCAACGGCCATACACTGGGGGTGTCCATAAAAGAGGGTAGGATAAAGGGGATATTTGAACACCATACCAGCTTACTTACCCCTGAGAAGTTAAAGGATATCGTTGATAGACTTGCAGCAGGTACCTTGAAAAATGAGGATATTTATGGAGATGGTGGCCACGGTGCCCTGGTGCTAGAGGG
>DQVW01000003.1 GCA_015661555.1 Methanothermococcus okinawensis | reverse complement strand
GGGTAAAGCCGGTTATTTTGACGAGATTCGTACCCTCTCGAAAATCTCGCTATGGACTCGTGTCCCGGGGGGTTCCGAATTTCGTACCCCCCTTCTGCTAGCCAAAAATGCGAAATTTGGACCCCCTGGAAGAAATTCGTACTTTAAGGGCCCATAACCCCGGGGTAACACCCCTCATTGTGCCGAAATTCGGATCAGAGACTCTAATATCCCCCATTAAACTCCCTAATATCCCGGTACGAAATTCGTCCCATTTCATGATTTCCATATCCCGGTTTTTCCAGATGATCACGACGAATTTCGCACCTAAACCACTATAACTCCCTAGGTAAAACTAGTATTATTGCCGAAATCCACACCCCCCTTTCGGAACCCCGGAATCCAACTTCCGGGTACCCCCGAAAAAATTCGTACCTACAACCCTCTTACCCCCAGGATAAAACCCAGAATAAGGACGAGATCCGCACCCCTGCGAAAATCTCGCTATGGACTCATGTCCCAGCACCTTCCGAAATCCGCACCCCCTCTAAAAATGGAAGGGTAGAAGGTTATCCACTACCGATGTTTCAAAGGTGATAGATAATCAGAACAGGATGAAAGTACTATCTTCTCGTAGTACTCACTGTATCCACCATGGTAGTGGGGAAGTTCCCTGGACAACTCCCTCTCTAACTCTATTATCCTCTTATACTCCCTCTGGGATACTGCACCAATGAGGCATCTCCTCCAGGCCTCCCCACATTTTAAACTACAGGGAATAAAACCTGAGGTTATCACTACAGCAAATTTTCCCTCCCCTTTAAAACTTTCAGCCTCTCTAAGGTGTTCTTCATCTATGGCAAATCTCACAGACTCAAAGGATTCAATGCAGCACCTAGGATATCCCATCAACTTCCCGTACTCCTCTGCAAACTCCAATCCAGAGTAGACACCTAGATAGGAGGATACTAGGGGATCTATAGCAGGTCTAACTGGAGGCTTGTACCTCTTAACAATTTCGATCTCTTTTTTAAGCCTAGATACTACAAAGTTGAATACCTCCTCATCCATTTTCTGGATATGATGGGATATATGTTTAAAATCCTCATCTGAATTTTTTCTTAGAGATATTATTCTATTAAGTATCTCCTCCATAGTACTCGCTGCATCCATACTAATCCCCTTAGGTGTAAGGATGAAGGTATACTACAGTATTGTTGAGGACTACAACCTCCTTGAAAGGAGGAACAACCTACTAGATCTAACCTTTGACAACCTAGAAAAGTATAACAGGATACTTATAAAGCCTAATATATTGGGACCCTATCCACCTGATAGACATGTAACTACACATCCGGCCTTTCTAGACTGGATCCTAAGGTATCTAATAGAGGTGAGGGGTATAGAGAGGGATAGGATCGTGGTGGGAGAGTCCTCAGGTTTCTCCACCGAGAGGGCCTATGAGGTTTCCAGGATAAAGGATATCTGTGAGAAATACCATATCTCTTTCTTACCCTTTGAGAGGGACAGGAGTGTAAAGGTAAAGTTGTTAAACACCTCCCTGGTAATTTCAAAGACTGTAATGGACAGTGATCTGATAGTAAACCTGCCAAAGTTGAAAACCCATGTTCTCACTAGATACACTGGAGCTGTTAAAAATCTATACGGCTGTATACCTGGAGGATTGAAACCAAAACTTCATAAGCACTTTCCCAGGGAGCAGGATTTCGCACAACTTCTAGTGGAGCTATACAGATTTCTAGTAAAGGGGAGAGAGATAGTCTCTGTAATGGATGGTATCTGGGGAATGGAGGGTAACGGCCCAAGTAATGGAAGACCTGTGAACTCCAAGGTGGTAATAGCCTCCAGGGATGCCCTGGCATTGGATATCCTTGCAACCTACTACATAGGATACAACCCTACAGATGTTCTAACCAACAGGATCTTAATTGGTAAGAGATACAACTGGAAAGATGATTTGGACATTTTAGAGGTTGGAGAGGATGTTAAAAGAAGAGATTTAAAGGATGTTCCCAGGATAAGGTTTAGAAAACCACTTACCTTCTATCTCACATCTATACTCCCTCCATTTATCCTGAAGTTGATATTCTCTACCATGATAGAGAAACCTAGGATAGATAGGAGGAGATGTAGAAGATGTGGTGTATGTGAGAAGATATGTCCTGTAGGGGCTATCTCTCTGAATAACTTGGAGATAGACAGGAGGAAGTGTATAAACTGCTACTGTTGCCATGAGATGTGTAGATTTAATGCTATCAGATTAACAAGGTTTTTATAATTATAACGAGGTGTAGGATATGGATATCCCTATTAGGGAGTTACTACTCCTAATAGCATCAGTGGGGATACTACTGGCATCCTACAGACTGTGGGTTATGAAGGATGGAAAAAACATGGTCTATGCCCGTATCCATATAGCAGGTGTTATAGACCTGGCCTGTATACTTATAATGCTCCTTTTAAATCGTCCACTTCTGGCACTTCTATACCTTATCCTCTCTCCCTTTGCAGCCCATTCCATAGCCAATGCAGACTACTACGACAGGATGAGGAGGAGGATGATAAAAAAGTTAAGGTGTTAAGGTATGCCTCTAAGTGTAATAGATGGGGCAGTGCTAATACTTATTGTACTCTCCTATCTCGGTGCCTTAACCCAGAAGGACCTTATTAAATGTGTGGTTCTCACAGGACTGGGAGGTTTAGGACTGGCCTATATATTCACATCCCTCCTGGCTCCAGATGTTGCCCTAACTGAGGCTATACTTGGAGGTGCTGTACTCCCTGCCTTCTTTGCCTTTACAGTGCTAAGGACCCAGAGGTTTGACGAAATAGAGGAGTAAATATGTATCTCATGGGGATAGACTACAAAAATAAAAACAGTGAAGAGGTGTTGAAGGCCTATAGAAAACTCTTAGGTGAAGGTGTAGAGGTAGAACTTGTAGAAGATCCAGAGGAGTTGGTGGATGCCGTATTGAGGGGTAAGGTGCTAGGGGGGATAAGGGGAACTCTACCCTCTTCAGAGGTTATACCCTATTTAAGGAAACGTATAGGGAGGTTCTACAGGGCCTCTATACTGAGGAACCCCTTTAACGGTGAATACTTCCTTCTAGCCCCTGTAGGTGTAGACGAGATAGGGGAAGAGGGTTTCAAAGATAAGGTAGCTATAATAGAGTACATCCTGGATTTTCTCAGACACAGTGAGATGTTTAAGGACGTGAAGATCGGAGTACTCTCTGGAGGAAGACCCTCTGACTACGGGAGAAGTGAGAAGATAGACAGGTCTATAGAGGAGGCTGCAAAGGTGGTGAAGTATATAGGCAAAAAGTACAATGTTCATATAGAGCATAGGGGGATAGTGCTAGAGGAGTACTTAAAGGAGGGCTTCAACGTCATAATAGCTCCAGATGGTATCTCAGGCAACCTTATCTTTAGATCTCTAGCCCTTGTATGTGGAGTGGAAGGGTGTGGAGCCCTGGTACTAAGTAAAAGGAGGGTAAAATTTATAGACACCAGTAGAAGTGGCACCTGGCATAGATACTACAACAGTGTAAAATTCCTGAAAAATCTTTAGAATGAAAACTATTTTTCTCGGTGGTAATTTTGTCCTTACTTATGAAAATTTACGATTTTCTCAACGAAGTGGGAATATCGAAGATCTACGAGAAGATACTTGAGAGGAAGATTGACAGGGATAAGGTCCCAAAACATGTTGGGGTTATAATGGATGGAAACAGGAGGTTGGCAAGATTACTGGGGGAGAAACCTATTAAGGGACATTACCTAGGGGCTAAGAAGGTAAGGGAATTTATAAAGTGGTGTATCGATTTGAATATCCAGACAGTCACCCTCTACTCCTTCTCCCTGGAGAACTTTCATAGACCTAAGGAGGAGGTAGAGGCTCTCATGGATCTATTTGAGAGGGAGTTTAGATCCATTGCAGATGATCCAGATGTACACAGATATAAAATCAATATAAAGGCCATTGGTAGGTTGCACCTACTCCCCAAGAGGGTACAGGAGGCTATTAAATATGCAGAGGAGAGAACTAAAGATTACAGGAGATACAGGGTCAATATAGCCATTGCATATGGAGGCAGGCAGGAGTTGGTAGATGCCGTTAAGAAGATTGCAGAAAAGGTGAAAAAGAATCAATTGGATATTGAGGATATTACTGTAGAGACTATCTCCCAGCATCTATATACAGCTGACCTTCCCCACCCAGATCCAGATCTAATAATAAGAACCTCTGGTGAGGAGAGGATAAGTAACTTTCTAATATGGCAGTCAAGTTACTCAGAGCTCTACTTCTGTGACACCTACTGGCCTAAGTTTAGGAAGATCGATTTCCTCAGGGCAATTAGGGACTATCAGAGGAGGGTGAGGAGATTTGGGAGATAAGATAGCTCATGTACTTAGAATGGGTATTACAATTATCCTGTTGATAATAGTTAACTTATCATGTTGTTGCATTTATTACAGGGGTGAGGAAGCACCTTTAGAGACCAGCAGTGAAATTAATACTGGCGAGAAAATTGAAAGAACTATCAAGACAGATGGGGGAATATACCCCATCAGAGAGGAGATAGAAACACCTGATACAGGGGAGGACAAAATATATATAAGGTATCCTCGAATATTAAACTACACTATTTTAGAGTATGGAATACATAGTGAGAGAGAGGAACCTGCCCACTACGTTTATTTAGATAGGTCCAGGAATAGAACTATCCTATTTATCTACGGGGGAAAGAAACTCTCTAACTGTCATCTCTCTGTAGAGAAGGTTGTAGAGTACAGTGAGGGTAATGTAACCCTCTACCTCAAAGAGACCTGTAAAGAGGATCCTGTTGTAACCAGTCCTTACGTTGTTGTTGAGATTGAGGGTATTGTAGAACATGTCAAGGTGGTCTATATCGATTAACTGCTATTTTTAGACTATTAAAATAAGGGGATGTGGTATCTTGGTGGATATAATATTTTTAGGTGCTGGAGGAGGTAGGTGGGAGACTATATATCAGAACAAGGGTACTGGAGGTTTTAGAATCCATACGAAAAAAACACAGTTACATATAGATCCAGGTCCAGGAACCCTTGTTAGGATGAGGGATCTAAAGATAAATCCCCTAGATACCAACATCCTCTTTGTATCCCATGACCATCCAGATCACTATACAGATGCAGAGGTAGTAGTGGAGGCCATGACCAGGGGGATGACTAAGAGGAGAGGACATATTGTAAGTAATCTCTCAGTTTTAGAGGGGTTTGGTAAATACGAGAATGCCATATCCAAGTACCACCAGTCCATGTGTGAAGGGGTCCATATATTAAACCCTGGAGAGTCTGTAAGTATCTACGATGTAAAGTTAACTGGTACCAAGACAAAGCATGGAGATCCCTTTGGTATAGGTTTAAGGGTTGGTACATACTTAGGTGATATTGGATATACGGGAGATACTGAAAAGATAGACTCCCTCTCCCAGGACTTTGACGGGGTCAGGGTACTTGTAGCCAACGTTATGAGGGAGAGGGGGAAGAGAATAAGGGGGCACCTGTGTTCAGAGGATGTGGTAGACCTCCTGGAGAGTATGGATAAAAAACCTGAGTTAGTTATTATGAGCCATATGGGTCTAAAGATGACAAATGTGATAGGGGAGTGTAAGTATATCCTAGAGAGTACAGGTGTTAAAACTATTGCAGCCAAAATTGGATTGAAGGTTTCCCTCTATAAGGACTTCTACAGTATCGTATACCTCTAGGTGGGAGTATGAAGAAGATTATAAGTTTAAGGGCTACAAATAGAGAGATAGTGGATTTCTGTAACGAGATAGCCAAGATGGACATTAACTGTTCAGTAGAGTCAAAGACGGTGTACAGCGAGGAGGAGGATATAAACACCTTCAGGATAAAGATATACGGCTACGACAAGGACAAACTTATAGAGGACTACAGAACTGTAATGACCCTAATAAACAAGATACATAAGAGGTACCACCCAGATCCAAGGGGATACTACGAGTTCCAACTATCTGAATTAAAATACCCTATAAGTAAAGACCTTATACTGGAGACCCTGGATATGCTGAATATTGACTACAGATACAGTGAGGATAGTGGTAGTATAAAGTGTAAGTTATCCTATGAGGAGTTCAACAAGATCCTGGAGGAGTTAAGTAGAATACACAGTGATCCCAGACTAAGTACCATGAAGATAGGTTCTAAACCTGTGAAGAATTTAATAATCCTCCTATCCTATCTTACAAAGAGGGATGTGGAGGATATAGTAGAGGAGTGTATCGAGCAGGGTTTCTTTAGGGTGGAGGAGGATGGTACAATACAGTTAAATAGAGATCCTAAACTTATAAAGGAGTACTACTTGAAGGAGGGAGAGGATGGGCCAATACGTGAAGATAATAAGTAGGGATGAAAACAGTATAGAGTTGGAGATTGTAAATGAAGACCACTCACTCTGTAATCTCCTTAAGGACCTTCTACTGAGAAAGGAGGACAAGGTTGTTATGGCCTCCTACTGTATAGAGCATCCTGTTTTAGACCCTGAAACTGGTAGATACATATCCAATCCAAGGATAACACTTATAACTAAGGAGGGGGTGGACCCCATAGAGGTGCTCAAAGAGGCCCTAAGGGAGATTATAGACCTCTGTGACAGATCCCTAGAGGATCTAAGGTAATTTTATATATTATTAGGGAGAAAAGTAAAACTTTTAATAAAAGATGAGGGGAGATTGGATGATGGCATCCAAGGAGTTATACACGGAGTGTATGAAGGGGACCACTACAGTAGGTTTAGTATGTAGGGATGGTGTAGTACTCGCCACAGATAGAAGAGCTACAATGGGTAATCTCGTTGCAGATAAGGAGGCGAAAAAGTTATATAAGATAGATGATTATATTGCCATGACCGTGGCAGGGAGTGTTGGAGATGCCCAGGCCCTAGTTAGATGGATCTCTGCAGAGGCCAAGTTGTACAAACTGAGAACTGGCAATTACATGCCACCTCACTCCTGTGCCACACTTTTAAGTAACATACTTCACGGTAGTAGGTACTTTCCTTTTTTAACCCAGTTGTTAGTTGGAGGTTACGACCACCTCTACGGTCCAAAGCTATTTTCCCTAGACCCTCTAGGTGGAGTTAACGAGGAGACCTCCTTCACAGCCACAGGTTCAGGTTCTCCCACTGCCCTGGGAGTCCTGGAAAGTGAATACAGGAGAAATATGGGGGTAAGGAAGGGGAGAGATCTTGCAGTTAAGGCTCTCCTCTCTGCCATGGAGAGGGATGCCTTCTCAGGTAACGGTATCTCCCTCGGAGTGGTGGATAAAAATGGGGTCAAGATATACTCCGAGAGAGAGGTGAATAGATTAATAAACAGAATTAAGAAGAAGAAATAACCCTTACTTTGTTTTTTAATTTTATTTCCTCCCAAGATATCACTACTTTTCTTCAAAAAAATTTCCATTATTTTTAATTTTATTTAAAAAATTTTTGGAGGGTTAGTTTTGTCAGCTGAGGAGTTGTTGAGGGAGATAAAGGAATACGTTATAAAGAACTCACCTGGAAATGCTATAATTACAGATGTTCAATTTGAAGGACCAGAGGTAGTGATCTACTCCAAGAATCCTGAGATCTTTTCAAACACATTTATCAAGAATATTGCAAAGATGTTCAAGAAGAGAATTACTGTAAGGCCAGATCCCTCTGTTTTAACTGATCCAGAAATTGCCAAGAGGAAGATACTGGAGATAGTGCCAGAGGATGCAGAGATAACAAACTGTATATTCGATGCAAACACAGGGGAGGTGATTATAGAGTCTAAGAAACCTGGACTGGTTATTGGGAAGGAGGGGCGCACCTTGGAGGAGATTAAGAAAGCTATAAAGTGGGCCCCTAAACCTGTTAGGACCCCTCCAATACCCTCTGAAACCATAAATGCAATAAGGGCTACACTTTACAGGGAGAGGGCAGAGGTTAAAGAGATCCTTAGGAAGATAGGGAGAAGGATACACAGGGATGTGATATTTAAGGGGGATGCCTGGGTAAGGGTATCTTTCCTGGGAGGTGCAAGGGAGGTTGGAAGGACCTGTAACTACCTCCAGACACCTGAGAACAGAATTGTAATAGACTGTGGAATAAATGTTGCCGTGGACGGTGAGAGGGCATTCCCCCACTTTGACACCCCAGAGTTCTCCATAGAGGAGATAGATGCAGTAGTTGTCACCCATGCCCACCTGGATCACTGTGGCTTCATCCCAGGCCTCTTTAGATACGGCTACGATGGACCGGTATACTGCTCTAGACCTACAAGGGATCTAATGACCCTACTTCAGAAGGACTATCTAGAGATTGCAGAGAAGGAGGGGAAGGTTGTACCCTACACTACCAAGGATATCAAGAAGTGTGTTAAACATACCATACCTCTAGACTACGGGGTAACTACTGATATTGCACCTGGGGTAAAACTAACCCTCCACAACGCAGGGCATATCCTAGGCTCCTCTATAGTACATCTTCACATTGGGGAGGGGCTCTTTAACATAGCCTACACAGGGGATATAAAGTTTGAGGCCTCACGACTCCTGGAACCTGCAGTATGTCAGTTTCCAAGGTTGGAGGCCCTGATAATAGAGTCCACCTATGGAGGACAGGAGGATATCCTTCCAGATAGGGAGAAGACTGAGAAGGAGTTTCTAAGGATTGTCTCAGAGACTATAAATAGAGGAGGGAAGGTACTTATACCTGTCTTTGGTGTAGGTAGGGCCCAGGAGTTGATGCTGGTCTTGGAGGAGGGGTATAACCAGGGGGTATTCAACGCGCCAGTTTACCTTGACGGTATGATCTGGGAGGCTACTGCCATCCATACAGCCTATCCAGAGTATCTATCCAAGAGTATAAGGGACAGGATACTTCATGAGGGTGACAACCCCTTCCTCTCCGAGGTGTTCAGGAAGGTTAAAAACACCAACAACAGGAGGAACATAATAGACAGTGATGAACCCTGTATAATACTTACAACCTCAGGTATGCTAACTGGAGGTCCAAGTGTTGAGTACTTCAAGGCCCTTGCAGGGGATGAGAGGAACTCCCTTATCTTTGTAGGTTATCAGGCTGAGGGTACCCTTGGAAGGAAGGTGCAGAAGGGCTGGCGTGAGATACCTATAACTGGTAAAAATGGAAAGTCCAAGGTGATAAAGGTAAACCTTGAGGTCCATACCTTGGAGGGGTTCTCTGGACACAGTGACAGGAGGCAGTTGTTGAGATACCTCAGGAAACTTAAACCTATGCCTGAGAAGATACTCATGGTTCACGGTGAGGCCTCTAAGTGTATAGACTTTGCAAGTACTGCCCATAAACTATTTAAGAAGGAGACTAGAGCCCCTATGAATCTAGACGCCGTTAGAGTGAGGTAATATGAATATATTCCTCTTCGAGTACGCCCTAGGAAGTAATGAGGATATAGATCCTCACATCCTCCAAGAGGGTAAATTGATGTTCAACAGACTTCTGGAGGACTTCTTAAATAACAACTTTAAAGTGACTACCCTTTTAAGCGAAAAATACAGCAGGTACTACAGGGGCAGGAAAAACCTAAGGGTATACACCCATAGGGGTTCCAACCTCATGGAGGCACTTGAAGACGTGTTAGACAGGGAGGAGGTAGAGGGGGCCCTTGTAATTGCACCTGAGAGTGACGGCATCCTCTACAGACTTACGAGACTAATTGAGGAGAGGGGTATCTTAAACCTAGGCTCCCACAGTGAAGGGGTTAAAGTAGGTGGGAACAAGTATCTAACCTACAAGAGGATAAAGGATGTTGTTAAAACACCTAAAACCCTGCCTCCAAAGAGGTATATAGTAAAGGAGATAGAGGGTTGTGGAGGCTCCAATCAGAGGATAATTTCTGAGGACTACATAATCCAGGAGTACATAGAGGGGGATCCCTACTCCACAAGTTTCATAGTGGGGAAAAAACTCTACCCCCTATCCTTGAATAGACAGTACTACAGGGATGGAAGGTATATAGGAGGGGAGATCAACATAGACCACCCCCTTAAAGATAAGATGATAGAGGAGTCCATGAAGGCACTTAGGAAGATAGAGGGTTTAAAGGGCTACGTAGGTGTTGACATCCTTTTAAAGGGGGAGAGTGTATACGTCCTCGAGGTAAATCCCAGGATAACCACCTCTGTTGTAGGTATATACACCACCCCTCCCCTCTCCCAACTACTGGTGGATAACGCTAAAGGAAAGGAGTTAAAATACAGGGTGGAGAGGTGTGGAGTTCACCTCCGTCTAGAATAACTTACCCCTGGGAAGAGAGGGGATACCTATCTATGAGGTACCTGATAACTATAGGGGCCAAAATGGAGGTTATAAGTATCATCATCACCACAGTTATAAAGAAATGTTGGGGGAGTACCCCTAGATCCCTTCCAACGGAGGCTACAACGAGAGGGGCGGAGATCTGAGGGATGGTTAGCAGGCCTCCATAGAGACTTCTCAACTTATCATAACCTATCACCCTAAAAGAGACATAACCAGATAGTATTTTCAAGACTATCAAACCTCCCACTGTCCCAAGGAGCACCTCTAAGTTACTGAGATCCACCAACAACCTGATGTTTGTGCTCATGCCCAAGGTTAGAAAGAATATGGGTATAAAGAGACCGTAGCCTATGGCATTTAGATTACTGTTTAGTAGAAGGTCGTGCTCCTCCTTAGTTAGAGCCTCAGATACAGCTACCCCTGTAATAAATGCACATATCATAGGATGTACCCCTACGTGCTCCCCTATAAGTATAGAGATGAGTATTATCAGAAGTACAAAGTGTATCTTTCTACAGTGAAGTTTTTCGAACCTCTTGAGTATCCCCTTTGTAACAAGGGGGATAATTATCAAGAGACCTAGGATGTAGAGGAGTACCTGGAGGATAAATAGTAAGGAGCCCTCCAACTGACTTAAACTGATCTTGGATATGGTAGCTAGTAGTATCATACCAAGTACCTCAGATAGTACAACAGCTCCTAGAAGTACTGTTCCAAACTTAGACTTTATAATACCCAGTTCATTTAAGAGGGCGTAGACCACACCTACTGAGTTGGAGGCGAACATAATAGCGTAGAGGAGGGCACCTAGATGGTGGAGACCGAGGAAACTTCCTATATAGTAACCTCCAATCCCACATATGAGGGCAGAGAAGAGGGCTACAAACAGGGAGCTTTTAACCCCCTTAATCAGGGTTTCATTGTCCACCTCCATCCCAGCTAGAAACATGAGAAATATGGCCCCGAAGGTAGAGAATGTTTTAAGGGATTCGTTAATGTCTACAATACCAAGGCCATAGGGACCTATAAGTATCCCAGCCAGCATTATGGCGGTAATCCCAGGGATGTTAAACCTCCTTAGAATAATTGGCGCCAGGAATATAGAGGCCACTATAATTAGGAACGTTTTATAGAGATCCACATTTCCACCATCAGGATTTTTTAACCCTTTATTGATACTATTTAGATAAACCATCTAAGAGAGGGAAAGATGATACTGGAGTTAAAGGGACTCTATCTAGGACTGAGGTTCTCCTCTGCCCATATAGTATTTGGCCACCACTCCTGTGGCGTTATCCACGGCCATACCTACTATATAGATGTGAGACTAGGTGGAAGACCCTCTGGGGAATTTAACTTCCTTATAGATTTTAAGGTGTTAAAAAAGATTGTGAAGGGTGTATGTAAGAACTTAGACCATAAACTACTTTTACCCAGGGACCATCCCCATCTCAAGTACACCCTTGAGGAGAACCACCTTCACTTTGTATACGCCCAGGGAGGATGTAAAAAGGAGTACAAGATCCCAGTTGAGGACGTCCTACTTCTACCTTTAAAGGGTATCACTGCAGAGGAGCTATCCCTCTATATAACTGGACTTATCAGGGAGGAACTTCTGAAGTTAAAGGTGGACAACATAGAGTGGGTTGAGGTTACACTGTACGAGGGGTTAGGTCAGGGGGTAACAAGTAGGATGCACCTTAAATAAAAATTAATAAATAAGAAAAATCGGGAAAATTATAATGATTATTAATTACAAATGGTGGTTGGGATGGAGTTTGACATAAGTGTAAGTGAGGTCATGAGCACCCCTGTTGAGACTGTGAAGTTAGAGGCAACAGCCTACGATGCCGCCAACATACTGAAAAACAAGGACATAGGATGTTTAGTGGTGATAGACGATGCCATGAAACCTGTTGGTATTATTACAGAGAAAGACCTTGTCCACAAAGTTGTTGCAAGAAATCTAAAGTCAAAGGATGTTTTAATTAAAGACATTGTATCTCCAAAGCTTATAACTGTATCTCCAAAGGCCACAATTATCGAGGCTGCAAAGTTAATGGCCAGGAAGAACATAAAGAGACTTCCAGTGGTGGAGAATGGAAAGGTAATAGGCATAATTACAGTAAGTGATATTGTCTCTGTCTCACCTAAGATCATGGAGATAATGATGGAGGTATCCAAGATAAGAGATGGGAGAGATTACCCAAAGGAGCAGGAGTACATCTATGGGGTATGTGAGCTATGTGGTAACCAGGGACGTCTTAAGTGTATAAATGGCAGATACCTCTGTGAGAGTTGTAGAGATAGTGAGATTTAAATAAATTCCAAGAGGGGAGATTTTGAAGGTATTTGAGATAGTTAAGGATAAGAAAGTTATAAAGGTCTATCCCTCCACCTCAATAAGGGATGCACTTTTAAAGATGAACAACAGCGGCAGTAGAAGGGTACCTGTTGTAGATGCAGGTACAGATAGGGTTGTAGGTATTGTAACCTCAATGGATATACTGGACTTCATGGGAGGAGGTTCCAAGTACAACCTTGTAAAGTTTAAACATAACCGTAACCTCCTAGCTGCAATAAATGAACCTGTCAAGGAGATAATGACCTACAACCCTGTATGTGTAAGGGAGGATACATCCTTGAAGGAGGTAATAGAGATATTCCTCGAGAGAAATGTAGGAGGGGCACCTGTTGTCGATAAAGAGAATACACTTCTCTCCCTTATCACCGAGAGGGATGTTATAGGTTACCTTATAGACAGTATAGAGGGAAAGAGTGTCCAGGAGTATATGATAGAGGATCCCATAGTTGCTACGCCAGGGATGAGGTTGAAGGACGTTGCAAGGGTTATGTTGAGAAATGGATTTAGAAGACTCCCAGTGGTGTCTGAAGATAGACTGGTAGGAATGGTGACCTCCACAGATTTCATAAGGTTACTAGGTAGTGACTGGGCCTTCAACCGTATGACTACAGGGAATGTAAGGGAGATAACAAATGTGAGAGTGGAGGAGGTTATGACCAGGGATCCAGTGAGGGTAAGGAGGGAGGACTCCCTTAGAGCTACTGCAGAGATGATGCTCAGGGAGGGTATAGGAGCTCTTCCAGTTGTGGAAGAGAGGGATAGATTAGTAGGTATAATAACAGAGAAGGATATTGTGACATTCCTCGGGGAGGTCTACTCCTAGGTGGTACCTTGAAAGTTGAGGAGATAGTAGATGTAGTGGTGGAACTTTTCAGGGAGGCTGCAACAACTGTACCTGAGGATGTGGAGAGGGCTCTCCTCGCCGCCCTGGAGAGGGAGGAGAGTGAGATCTCAAGGAGTATCCTGAGGGCTATCCTCAAGAATATAGAGGTTGCCAGGGAGAGATCTATACCTCTCTGCCAGGATACAGGGGTTCCCCTCCTCTTTCTAAAAGTGGGTAGAAATATATCCTCCTCTGAGATCCTCCATATCTTAGAGGGGATAAGGGAGGGTGTAATTAAAGCCACTGAGGAAGTTCCCCTGAGGCCTAACGTTGTAAATCCCTTTACAAGGGAGAACCTTAAAACAAACGTTGGACTGGGATCCCCCTTTGTAGATATTGAGATAGATGGAAGGTTAGATAGGGAGGTGGAGATAGGGGTGCTCCCCAAGGGTGCCGGTAGTGAGAATATGGGTACCCTAAAGATGCTAACTCCTGCAGAGGGGATAGAGGGGATTAAGAGATCTGTACTGGAAACTGTAGTTAAGGCTGGTGGAAAACCATGTCCACCTATAATCCTAGGTATAGGTGTGGGAGGTACTGGAGATATAGCCTTAAAACTGGCGAAGAAGGCACTTCTAAGGAGGATAGGGGAGAGACACCCTGAGAGAGATGTTGCAAAATTGGAGAGGGAGATATTGGAGGATATTAACAGGTTAGGTATTGGGGCCATGGGTCTCGGTGGAAGTGTTACAGCCCTAGATGTATTTATAGAGTACAGGGGATGCCATACAGCATCTCTACCAGTTGGGATCTGTATTCAGTGCTGGGCACATAGATGGAGTAAGAGGATTGTAAAAATCCATTAACTCTTCATAAAAAATAGATGGCTTTTACAACTACAATCTGAAGATCCAAAACCCTCTATACTTTTAAGAAAACTTAAATCCCTAGCTACCTCACACTCCACAGCCTCCCTAGAAACGTATACCTCCTTCACAGTACCGTACTGCAGTAGGTAGTCTATATGCCAGTGTAATTTCTTATCCTCCCTTAGATGTCTCTCTATCCTCCTCCTTAAATTGTTACTCTTCCCCATGGCAGATCCTACGTAGAAGTAATAACCCCTTTTAAACCTCTTTCTATTTTTTCCATAGGTGATAATCCTGGGCTCCTTTAACTTTATCTTCAGGATATAGGTACCCTTCTCCTCTGGGATATTGTTCTTTGAAACCTTCTTAAAATTATATTTTTCCAGTACCTTCTCTATACCCTGTAACTTGTGATAGTAGGGACATATCTCTCTTATCTCCTCTGGACATAGGTGACACCTTGGAACAGGGGAGCATACCCTCTTACCGTAGTCTACAAGTAGCGTATTTATAATCTTCCAGTACCTCTTTGGCAGTTTCTTTCTCAACTCCATCTCACTCTCTTCAGGGGTCTCAGTGTCTATGTACTCCCATCTGTTACATATCCTGTGGACATGGGTATCTACACATATGCCGTAATCGTCGTATGCCAGGGTAATTACCAGGTTTCCAGTTTTTCTCCCTACACCAGGTAACCTTATAAGGTCCTCCAACCTCCTTGGCACCTTACCCTGAAACTCCTCTATTAACATCTCTCCCAGCTTTTTTAGATATCTGGCCTTAGTTCTGTAGAAACCCACTGGATATATAAGTCTCTCCAACTCCTTCTCATCGATATCCACTAGATCCTGAGGGGTCTTTATCCTTTTAAACAGTCTTTTTGAAATCTCCAGTGTAATCTCGTCCTTTGTCCTTGCACTGAGTATGGTGGAGAGAAGTACCTTGAAGGCCCTTTCTTCAACCTCTCTATCCTCCCTGGAAATTCTTTCAACTGCTGGAGTATCCTTCAATTTTCTACTTAGTATATCTAAAAAGGTATGAAACCTCTCCTCCAAGCTCTTCTCCCTGGCACTCATAGGAATCCCTGATAAAAAAGTAAGTAATTACTTCTTCCTTCTCCTCTTAAACTCCTCAATTAACTCCTCGTACTCCACCCCAGAGTAGGCCAGTAGTACAAAGAGGTGATATATAAGATCTGCAGACTCATGTATGATCTCTTCTTTAATACCATCCTTTGCCGCCAGTATAACCTCTGTAGCCTCCTCCCCTATCTTCTCACATATCTTGTTAATAGCTTTCTTACTGTCGTCGGTAGTTAAATAGACGGTGTATGATCCCTCAGGTTTATTTTTTATTCTCTCTTTTATTATCTGGAACTCCTCCCTAAGTATATCCATTATCTCCTCTCCAACGCCCTCAATCTCCTTACCATCTTTACAGCGGCTTCTACAGCCCTCTTACCATACTCCACCCTCTCCTCAGCCTGTAACCTCGTCATCCCAGGCCCTGAGACCCCCAAGGTTACAGGTTTGTTGTACTGGAGGGAGAGGTCAGCCATCTTCCTCGCGGCGTTGTGAAGTACTATCTCGTCATGCTCAGTTTCCCCCTCTATTACACACCCTATGGTTACCACGGCATCTACATCCTCCTTCTCCAACAACCTCTTTACAGCTAGAGGCATGTCAAAGGTTCCAGGTACTACAATCTTATAGGTAACCTGGGCACCTAAGAACTCTGCATGCTCCTCTGCCAACTTCTCCATCATATAGGTGATCTCCCTGTTAAACTCTGATATTACAAATCCCAGTTTTACCTTGTCCATAAACCTTCACCTTAAATTTTCATCCTCATCAATTAACTCCTTTAAATACTCCTTAAAACCAGGTACTTTCTCTAGGGCAATTTCAACATTTGCCTTTAACCATCCCTCAATATCCCCTATGTCGTATCTCTTACAGTTTATCTCCACACCTACTATCCTCTCCTCCTCCAAGAGGGTCCTCATGGCATCAGTTAGTTGAATCTCTCCCCCTTTTCCAGGCTTTGTATTCTCAAGGTGTTCAAATATCTTTGGAGATAGGAGGTAAGCCCCTGTAATAATTAAATTAGAGGGCGCCTCCTCCACAGAGGGTTTTTCCACCAGATCCTCTATCTCGAAGATACCCTTTTCTATCTCCCTTCCAGCTATTACCCCGTACTTATATACCATCTCCCTAGGTACCCTCTCCAAGGTTATAACTGAACAGCGATACCTGTTGTACACCTCCAACATCTTTTTTACCACGTTCTCCGTATAGATGGTGTCTCCAACCATGGTAATAAAGTACTCGTTCCCTATGAACTCCTTTCCACAGTATACGGCATCCCCCAATCCCCTAGGTTCCCTCTGTCTAGTATAGAAGATCTTGGCAATCCTGTCTATCCTACAGATCTCCTCAAGTAGGTGATACTTTCCACTCTCCTTTAACTTCCACTCCAATTCAAAGTTTCTATCGAAGTGGTTTTCTATGGCACTTTTCCCCTTACCTGTAACTATAAGTATGTTGTCCACACCTGCATCTGCAAGATCCTCAACTACGTACTGTATAATAGGTTTACCTACTACACATAGCATCTCCTTGGGTTGGGCCTTGGTCATGGGGAGTAACCTGGTACCAAATCCTGCCGCAGGTACTATTCCCTTTCTTATCCTCATCTACCCACCTAAAAAAAAATAGTAGTAGTTTATCCTCTAGGTTCCTTGGCCTTAGGTCTTAACTTTGAATATCCACACTTCCTACACTTCTCAGCTCTCCAGGGATTCCTTGCATTACACCTTAGGCAGATCTTCTTTTTAAACAACCTGTTCATAGCCTCCTCAAATGCCATATTATCACCTTTTACTTATTCTATCTAGTACTTCTTTCTCTATCTTTTCAATCTCCTCACGCCCCTTCCCTGCATAACTCTCAAGTAGATCCCTATTTAGATCTATAAATGTCTTTGCCCATTTAAAACCACTTAGTAGAGATAGAGCCTCGTTCTTATAATTTGCGATATAGAGGGTTGCAATACACGCCTCCAAGGTGGAAAGTTTGTAGGGCTTTCCATAGTTTACAGGGTTGGCAGCTATGAGGAAGGGGAGACGCCTGTGGTTTTTAAACCTCACCCTTTTAAAAACCTCCCTGGCATGTTGCCAGGAGCAGTCAAGGGCCAATATTCCATACCTTTCAATAATCTCCCTATCCTCTACAGATACTGGAATTTTGGAGAAGGGGTTTAGCAGCAGGGCCCTCCTAGGTATCTTACGGTAGTCCTTTATAATCTTTGCCATATTTAACTTTCCCATCTTAAGGGCAGTACATCTCTTTGGATCACACTGATTCTTATGGTAGATGTAGATCTTCAAGGGGACTCACCTTTATGGCCAGTTGATCACCTTTGGGATCTCAGGCATCTTTCCATACTTCTTCTGGACAATCTCTGGCCAGTCGTCGTAGTTAAAGCCGTACTGGGCAAGGAACCCCACAACCCACCTGGTTATTCCATAACCTGTACATCCAGTCCATACCTTTCTCCCCCTGTAATCTCTAATGTTAAAGCCCTCTACAAAGTGGGTTCCATGGACATTTGCAGAGGTTACTGCAACTCCCTTCCTCTCCTCCTTCTCATAGGGTAGCCACAACCTCATCTCGTACTTAGGTACTTCAGGAAACTCTATATCCCTATCCTCCTTTTTCCTCCCCTCCAGGTAGAAGGGGTCATCTCCAACCTCGGTCCAGTACTCCAGGTCAAGTTTTTCAGCTAGTCTCTCGGCGCATCTCAGGGTCTCGTCCCTAACCTTTTCAACAAACTCTGGGCTACCTAACATTACACATTCAATCCTTAGGAATTCGTTAACCCTGTCAAGTCCTCTAGCTCCACCTCCCTCCCATCTATATGTCCAACCACTTCTATCCACAAACTTCACAGGTTTATCCACATCTACCAACATATGTTCAAAGAACTGATAGAAGGGCTCGCACTGGGCAGGGGACAGTACATAACTAGGATCTCTAAGTAACCCCCTCAACTTCTTAACAGGTATCTCCTTCTTTACCATCATCTCGGCGACAAACTCCCTGAACATCTCAGGGTCTCTCTTTGGAGGGGAGACGTAGTACATCCCCTCTGGAAGCCCCTCGAGGTATCTCATCTTGTACATGATCTCCAGGGGTATCAACTTGGGGAAGAGACACTCCTGGAATCCAAGTTTATAGACGCACTCCTCCATTATAAGTTCCTCAAATACCCTGAATAGTCTTGCCATTGGGGGTGTATAGAACCACTGCCCCTTACCTGGAAACCTCTTCACCCATCCCAGCCTCTCTGCAACATCTGTAGGATCCTCCCTGAAGGTTATGGACCTCTTAGCCCTATACTCCCTCACTACGGTACCAGGTTCTATGGCACATACACGACGAGTTAGATCCTCCTGAGACTCCAGATAATCCCTCACAATCTTTATAGCCCTGTCTATAATATTCCTCTTAAGTTCCCTCTCCCCTATGTCCCTGAATACAAGTTTCAACATGTCATCTTCAAAGATTACCTCCTGACATTCAGGTACCTTTAGGTCCCCTACCTTTCCCCTCACAGGTATGGAGATCTCGTAGTTCTCTATGAGGATTCCCCTAATACCTACCTTGTGTTTCCTTCCAATCTTCTCCATGATAGGTTTCTTCAACCTTATAAGGGCCTCATGTGCCCTGGTATATCTACCTGACACTATGTGAAGTAGAAGCTCCCTACCTTGAAAGGTGTAATCCACTATCCTGGAGGCCTCCTCCTCCTTTCCCTTAGGAACACCCTTTAGAAATATCTCCCTACTGTCCCTGAGAACCTCCTCTATATCCCTTATTATCTCACTGTCCAACTCCTTACTGAATACTACCTTCCCCCTGAGGTCAAACCTCACTCTCCCACCTTTATTTAAAATTATTATTTTTTTGATTTTAACACCTTAGGTCCTCTCATAAGTGCAGTTAATCCAGTACGTGCCATCTCCTTAATCCCAAAGGTTCTCACCAGGTCAATAAAGGCATCTATCTTGTCACTACTCCCAGTTATCTCCACAGTTAAGGACTCATGACTTATATCTACTATCTTACCTCTGAATACGTTGGTATATTGGATTACCTGGGACTTACTACTTTCATCTGGTGTATGGATCTTCACAAGACATAGCTCCCTCTTTACACACTTATTTACATCCAAGTCACTTACCTTTATAACCTCAATAAGTTTGTTAAGTTGCTTTACAACCTGCTCCAGTATCTTGTCATCCCCCTTAACCACTATAGTCATCCTAGCCATGTTGGGGGTCTCAGTAGTACCTACTGTTATGGAGGATATGTTATACCCCCTTCTACTGAAGAGACCTGCTATCCTCTGGAGTACCCCTGGGTTATTCAGCACAAGTGCAGAGATAATGTGAGTAGAGGTCTCCTGCTTTTTCCCATGTTTTCCCATAGGATCACCTTTTTAATAGGTCTCCCTCTCCACAGGGGTTCCCATCTCCTGAGGTCCATCCTTAGAAAGTCCCTTCTCTCTAGCCTCCCCTAACAACTTCCTCTTTATCTCCTGGAAAGAGGGGATCCTCTCCCTGGGAGGGACCCTAACAGGTTCTATAATATTCTTCAACTTCCCACCTGGAGGTACCATAGGTAATCCCTCAGAGGGATCTATGACAAAGTCTATAAGGTAGGGTTCGTCACTGAGTAGTGCCTCCCTGAGCACCTCCTTTATATCCTTGGGATCTGTTACCCTCTGGGCCTCTATACCGAAACCCTTTGCAACCTTTACAAAGTCTGGACTTTCTCCAAAGGTGACGTTACACTGCCTTCCACCGTAGAAGAGATTCTGCCACTGATACACCATACCTAGAGTCCTGTTGTCAAATATACATATTACAACAGGTATTTCGTAGTCAGCAATGGTAGCTAACTCCTGGATATTCATCATAAATCCTCCATCTCCAGTGACACATACAACCTTGGACTCTGGCCTGGCTATCTTGGCCCCTATGGCAGCAGGTAATCCAAAACCCATAGTACCTAGACCCCCAGAGGATATAAAGGTCCTAGGTAGATGTACCTTGAAGTAGTGGGCCATCCACATCTGATTCTGTCCCACATCTGTCGTTACAATAATTTTATCCTTTAACTTCAGCTCCTGGATAACATCCATAAGTTCCTTTACAATTCTCTGGGGTTTTATTGGAATATCCTCGTAATCCATCTTTGGAATGTTGGATCTCTTCAGGGACTCTAGATACCTTAACCACTCCTCTCTATTCTGGTTATTCAGACCCTTTCCCTCTGTCCCACAGATCTTAAGGAGGCAGGCTATTATATCCCTTAATACAAGTTTTGCATCCCCCACTATAGGTATATCCACATCTACATTTTTCCCTATCTCTGCAGGATCTATATCTATGTGTATAACCTTTGCATAAGGTGCAAAACTACTAACATCCCCTGTTATCCTATCTGAAAACCTACAACCTATGGCAATTAGTAGATCACACTCTGACACCGCGTAATTTGCAGGTTTCGTCCCATGCATACCAACCATTCCAAGGGATAGTGGATGGTCCTCAGGGAAGCTACCCTTTCCCATCAAGGTTGTACATACGGGAATACCACATAACTCTGCAAGTTTTAAAAGTTCCTCAGTAGCATTGGAGATATTTACCCCACCACCAGCTATAATTACAGGTCTCTCCGCAGCCATGATGGCCTTTGCAGCCATTTTAACCTGCCTAGGATGTCCCTTGAGGGTAGGTTTGTATCCAGGGAGATCCACCTTTGCAGGTATTGGATTACTCTCTATGTCAAACTCCTCCTCCTGGACATCCTTTGGTAGGTCTATATGGACAGGTCCAGGTCTCCCAGTTTTTGCTATCTCAAAGGCAGCCCTAACTGTTGCAGGTATATCCTTACTTCTCCTTATCTGGAAGTTGTGCTTTACTATAGGCATAAATATACCTAGGGCGTCTATCTCCTGAAAGGCGTCATTTCCTATCAATCTCGTAGGTACCTGACCAGTAATTGCAATTACAGGGGAGGAGTCTGCATAGGCGGTGGCCACACCAGTTACCAGGTTTGTAGCTCCTGGACCTGAGGTTCCAACACATACACCTACCTTTCCACTGGCCCTGGCGTATCCATCTGCTGCATGGGCTGCCCCCTGCTCATGCCTTGTAAGTATATGTATAAGGTCACTGTCGTAAAGTGCATCGTAGAAGGGTAGTAGCGCTCCACCTGGATATCCAAATATAACCCTTACACCTTCATACTCCAGCGCCTTTATAAAGGCCTCCGCTCCTTTCATGACATCACCGTCATTACTTAAGAAGATTGAATTGAAAAGAAGAGTTGTTAAATAACTTATAAATAGCTTATTAAGGGGGATTAAATTTTCCTTAAGACTACACAGAGGAATTGACCTCTGCCTCCAAGGAGATCTCTCAACCAATATTCCAACTTTAAATAAATCCTCCCTATAAAGTATTTCAGAAGTGACACTGGAAGTAACTTGAAGATAGAGGGCAGGAAGTAAAAGGAGACATACCTCTCTATTTTAAAACCCTCCATCTTAAAATCCTCAAGGGAGAGAGCCCTATGGTATATTTTGAAGTCGTTAAAAACCTCCTCCTTCACTACACTCTCCCTGTTAACTACCACAACTACAAGGACACCCTTCTTCTTTAACACCCTGTGAAGTTCCCCTAAAGCCCTAGGGATATCCCCTACATGTTCCAGTACGTTGATACAGAGGATAAGGTCAAAGGTGTCGTCTTTAAAGGGAAGATTCAGTATATCTCCACAGATCCTCTTACTCCAGAGTCTATACCTCCTCCCAAGTCTCTTAAGTTGATAGTAAGAGAGGTCTAGGTAGAGGGCATCTAACTCCCTAGTTAGAGAGTAATAGGACCCAGATCCACAGCCACAGTCCAACACTCTCCCTCCCCTTCTTTTAACATCCCTGTACTCCTCTAAATTCTCCACAATATCAACTACCAACTTCTCCTCCAAATCCATAAGTGTTTTAATATACCCTGGAAGTGTCTCAGGGGAGTAGTTGTCGTAAAATCTCCTTATCTCCTTCATGGTTTTAGAATATTAAGACTTATATCCACCGCTGGAGCAGAGTGTATTAGGCATCCCATGGATATTATATCTATATCATATCTGGCATATTCCAAGACGTTATCCTCCCTTATACCCCCGCTGACCTCAACTAAGGGCCTATATCCCATCTTATCCCTGAAGGCCTCTATCACCTCTAGGGCCTCCTCCACCTCCCTAGGCTTAAAGTTGTCCAGGAGTACTATATCAGGTTTATAGGGAAGTACCCTCTCTAACAGCTCTATACTGTCCACCTCTACCTCCACCTTCTTTGTAAAGCTTACCCTCTTTACCCTTTTGAAACACTCCTCCACTCCAAGGACCTCTATATGGTTATCCTTTATCATAACCATGTCGTCCAACCTGAACCTGTGACTGTCCCCTCCCCCTACAACTACGGCGTACTTCTCAAGGGGTGAGAGAAGGGGTAGTGTCTTTCTAGTACAGGCCACTCTAACTCTTTTATTAATTTCCCTTACCTTCCTCACAACCCTATAGGTCTTAGTGGCTACACCTGAGAGGTGCATCAAAAAGTTGAGAACAGTTCTCTCAAGGGTTAGTATCCTCCTGGTATTACCCTCTATCTCCATGATCCTGTTGTCCCCCTCTAAAAATTCCCCCTCATCTACGAGGAGATTACACCTTAGGTTGTAATCCCTGAGAAAATCTAGGATGAAGTTCACACCACATACTACAGCATCCTCCTTAACAACTATCTCCCCCCTTGACCTGTGATGCTCTGGTATTATTAACTCCGTGGTGATGTCTCCATAGCCCACATCCTTTACAAGGGATTCATTTAGAACCTTTTTGGCGTAGAGGGAAAGCATGGAGTATCCCCCTAAACAACCCGTAGAGTGTATATCCCAGGGCACAGAGGAATAGGCCCTCAGGAATGTTAAAGAGGGAGAGTGCCAGGGAGACCCCAAAGGGTATTAGAGGCCACCTTCCTAGATACTTGGGATACACTATTTCACTTATCATTAGAAACCCTGTGAGTACCCCCAAGATGGAGATAATCATATCCCCCCGAGGCAGGTCTAACTTTAAAAACATCTCACAGGATGTTGAGAGGAGGAGAGCTCCAGCAGGTATAGGCAACCCTATGAAATCTCTCACATTCAAAACATTAAATCTAGCCAACCTCAGGGCTCCAGAGAGTAGGTAGATAATAGAGGCTATCAGACTCCAAGTACCTCCAAAGTAGTGGTAGAGGAGATAGGCAGGTGCCACCCCAAAACTGACAATATCACATATACTGTCTAACTGGGCTCCAAACTCCGTCACTGTATTGGTCCTCCTGGCTATATACCCATCGAGGCCATCGAAGACTACAGCAAGATATACACATCTAAAGTCCTGGAGTATCAACGCCAACATCCCAAGTACTATATTCACCAGGGTTAGATAGTCTGAGATGGTAATTATCTCCCATATCTTCACAATCCTACCTCTTCCCATGGACAACCTCCACTATCTTCCTAAATAGATCCTCCATCTCCCTCCCAATGGGGGTATCTAGATCTAGGGGTTTTCCATCCATATCCATGTGCACCACATCCTCACTGTAGGGCAGGAACTTAAGTATAGGGATACCCACCTCCTTCTCAAAGACCTCCCTGAATTTTTCCCTGTCCAGGTCCTCCTTCACCTTGTTTACAACGGCGTAAATCCTGGGAATGCCTAGATCCCTAGCTAACTTCTTTATCCTCTTTGCAGTTAAGATGGATTTCTTGGAGGGCTCCACTACAACGAGCATCACATCTACACTTTCAGTGGTTTTCCTTCCCAGATGTTCAATGCCAGCCTCCATGTCCATAATTACAACTTCATCCCTCTTCAGTATAAGGTGTCTCAAAAGTCGTCTAAGGAGGACTGAGGCGGGGCATACACATCCCTCCCCTCCCTGCTCAACAGTCCCCATGGCCAGAAGGTAGATATTACCAACTCTATAGGAGTACCTATCTACTATATCATCCACTTTAGGGTTTATCTTAAATACTCCCCCATAGCCACCAACCTTTGCACCTGTACGCTCCTCTATAAGATCCTCCATCTTGGCGATAGGGGTGATCTCCTCCTCTATCCCTAAGGCACAGGAGAGGTTCATATCTGGGTCTGCATCCACTGCTATAACCTTGTAGTTGTTCTTCTCAAAGAGCCTAGCCAGTGTAGACGCTATAAAGGTCTTACCAACACCACCCTTCCCAGTAACGGCGATCTTCAATTTATCACCACTTAGGTCTTATTACACTCCTTTCTCAGATACTCCAGTATATTGGCCCTTACCTCCCCTATAGTATACCCCATCTTAATAGGTATCTTGTCCTTCTTGTTCAGAATCTCAACGAGATGAGCCACCCTGGGAAGTCTTAAATTTGCTCCCCTTATAAGATCCACCTTGCTAAAAACCTCCCTTGGAGTACCCTCTGTTAAGATCCTACCCTTATCCATGACGTAAACCCTGTCTGCATAGACAGGTACAAGGTCCACATCGTGGGTGGAGATTATTATAGTCATTCCCTCCCTGTTCAACTTGTAGAGTAACTCCATAATCCTGGAGGCCCCTAGGGGATCTAAACCTGCAGTAGGTTCATCAAGTACCATTATCTCAGGTTTCATGGCCAGTATCCCAGCTATGGCGATCCTCTTCTTCTCCCCTCCACTTAGGTAGTGAGGGGGTTTATCCTCATACCCCTCCATCCCCACAGCCCTTAGAGCCTCTTTAACCCTCTTTTTCACCTCCTCCTCACTACATCCCAGATTCAGGGGACCAAAGGCCACATCCTCCATTACAGTAGGGGCAAACAGTTGATCGTCAGCATTTTGAAAAACTATACCTACAGTTTTCCTAACCTCCAGGAGGGATTTACTGTCGTACTTAATAGGCTTACCCTTAATAAGTATCTCCCCCTTATGGGGTCTTAGGATCCCGTTGAAGTGTAAAAATAGGGTAGATTTCCCTGCACCGTTGGGACCTAAGAGGGCTACCATCTCGCCCCTTCTAGCCTTGAAATTTACACCCTTTAAGGCCAAGGTCCCATCTGG